>CALZHX010000091.1 GCA_945787435.1 uncultured Woeseiaceae bacterium | reverse complement strand
CCCAGGGCAGCCCCATGGCGACGCTACATCGGTCGGCCGCCCGGTTAGCTGATCTACGGCGACGTGTCAGCTCCGGAACTCACGACGCGCTGGCGGGCAGCAAGCATCGCCTCGAGCTTGCGATGCGAGGGCTGCACACGGTCAGCCCGCTGGCCACGCTCGACCGTGGCTACGCCATCATTGAGGATGAGAAAACAGGCAAGGTTCTGACGAGCGCGGCGCAGGCCATTGTTGGCAGCGACATTCGCGCCCGTCTCGGCAAGGGCGAACTTACGGCGACAGTGAAGTCCAGGAAAGAGACATGATGCTTCGATTCCTTTTCACATTGCTGCTGGTACTCGCCGGAGCGGGCACTGCGGCCGACACGCAAAGTTCGTCCTGGCCCGGTGGCCTGGCCTATCTGGACCTCGGCGCTGCCACGGGTGAAGCACCAGTTGTCGAGTTCAGTGGCAAACGCGTTCTGGTCCTGAACGATGACGGCCGCTGGCGGGCGGTTGTCGGTGTGCCACTGAGTGCAGAGGTAGGGCACGCCAGCGTCACGCTCGCGGACGGCAGTACGGCTGCATTCGTTATTAACGACCACGCCTACCTCGAAGAGCATCTCAAGGTCGCCCAGAGCTACGTGTCGCTGAGCGAAGAGAACCTTGCGCGCTATCAACGCGAGCGCAAGGTCATCGATGCTGCACTCAACAACTGGCGCGATGTTCCGCTGGCCGAGATTGCTCTTAACAGCCCGGTCGAAGGACCTCGCAGTTCGTCTTTCGGCAAGCGGCGGTTCTTTAACGACGAACCTCGCAACCCGCACACGGGAATGGACATCGCGGTTCCGGAAGGCACACCTATTACCGCACCACGTGGAGGCATCATCACAGCGACCGGCGATTTCTACTTCAACGGCAACACCGTTTTCATCGACCACGGACAGGGGCTCGTCACGATGTACTGCCACCTGAGCGAGATCGGCGTTGAAAAGGGCCAGACCGTTGCTAGTGGTGAAACGATTGGCCTGGTCGGCAAGACCGGGCGCGTGACGGGCGCACACCTGCACTTCGGTTCCTATCTGAACGGCAATGCAGTCGACCCGGCACTGCTGCTCCCGGAAAAAAACTAGCATGGCTGGAGTTGAGGGCCGCACAGCTCTGATTACTGGCGCCGGCCGCGGGATCGGTCGCAGAACGGCCGAAATGCTGGCCGAACGTGGTGCACGGGTCATGTGTGCCGCACGCAGTGAGGCGCAGCTGGCGGACGTTGGGCTCGACTACGTGGTCGCGGACCTCGGCGCTCAGGACGGATGCGAGACGGCCGTTGCCTGCACAGAGGAGCGGCTCGGGCCGATTGAGATATTTGTCTGCAATCACGGCATCGGTTCCGCTCACGAACGGGTGATCTGGGAACAGGACCCGGAGCTATGGGCTAAAACTATGCGCATCAATCTGGACGGACCGTTTTTCCTGTCTCGCCTGATCGTTGGTCGCATGGTCGAGCAGAAATACGGCCGGGTCGTATTCACGAGCTCGACCGCAGGTGAAATCGCCGAACATGCCGGAAGCGCCTACAACGCCTCCAAGCACGGGCTGCTTGGGCTAATGCGCTCGGTTGCCGTGGACGGCGGTCCGTACGGAATAACCTCGAATGCCGTGCTACCTGGCTGGGTGCGCACGGAAATGGCCGAACGGTCTGCCGCCCAGGAGGGTAAAGATCGGAGTATGACTATCGACCAGGTCTGGGAGGAGCGAGATGCGATGTACCCGCCTGGCCGTGTGGCCACCGTTGATGAAGTTGCGGAGACGATTTCGTTTCTTGCCTCCGAGGAGTCGAGCGGTGTCAGTGGCGAGGCGATCAAGATCGCGCTGGGTGCCATCGCCTAGTGACTGAGCAAGCCAATTGACGACCTGTCGGACATAGTTTCAGCGGCCTACTCGCAGTCCCCTTCGAAGAAATCGCAAATGACAGGGCGGAATGCGTCCATGTCGACAAGGAACGAATCGTGTCCGCGAATGCAATCAAGCTCCACCAGTTTCGTGTCGAAACAGGCGGCCGACATGCCTTCGGCCAGCTCCTGTTGCTGGTGCAGTGGGAAAAGAATATCGGTTGTGACACCAATGACGAGCGCGCGCTGCAGCTGCAGACGCTTGAACCCGGATTTCAGTGATCCGCCGTGCTCGGCAAGATCGAACAAGTCGGAAGCGCGAGACAAATACAGGTAGCAGTTCGGGTCGAACCCGCCACTGAACTTGTTGGCATGGTTCTCGAGGTAAGCCTCGACCGAGAAGGCAACTTTGAACGGATCATTGACGTTCTCCTCGGTTGCCGTCGTACGCTGGCGGCCAAAGCGCTGAATCCACTCTTCGGGCGAACGGTAGGACATCATGCCCAGTTTGCGAGCAAGTCGCTGACCGGTAAGCGGCGGGTCGCTTGGCTCGTAGTTGCCGAGTAGCCATTTGGGATCGGAGCGAATCATCTCGCGTTGTAATGAGCGCACAGCGATTGAAAACGGCTCCGCGCGCGTGGCCGACGAAATTGAAATAAGATTTCGTGCCGCTTCGGGATGCCGCACACAAAACGCGAGCCCGCTCATGCCACCCATCGAACAACCGATGACGGTGTGCAGTTGCTCAATACCCAATGCACGGACCACGCCGTATGCTGCCTCGGCGATGTCCTCGAGCGTCAGGACCGGAAACGTCAGCCGGTAAACTTCGCCGGTTTCGGGGTTGACGGATGCGGGACCTGTCGAGCCGAAACAACTGCCCAGTGAATTGACACAGATGATGTGGAAGCGATCTGAGTCGAGCGCCAGGCCCGGCCCGATCATTTCTTCCCACCAGCCGTCCGAAAGGTCCTCAGCCGATGACGAGGCGTGTGCAGACGGCGACAGGCCACTGAAAATCAGGATGGCATTGTCACGGGCCTCATTGAGTTCGCCCCAGGTTTCGTATGCCATGGTGGGCGACTCGAGGTAGCCCGCGCGATGCATCCGGAAGCGCCCTGTCAGAGTTACTGATTTGGCGGCTGGTCCCATGTCGTTGTTATAGCACGCTTTTCTATTTTTTGACGTGCTTCATCAGGCGTTTGCGCTTTTGTTCCTGCCGTGGCGTCAGCTTGTTGCGCTTGCCCTCAAAGGGGTTCTTGCTCGACTTAAATGCCAGCCTGACCGGGGTGCCCTTGAGCTTGAACGCTTTGCGGAAACGATTGATCAGGTAGCGCCGGTACGCTTGCGGGGTTTTGTCTGTCTGGTTGCCGTGGATGACGATCACGGGCGGGTTGCGACCACCCTGGTGCGCATACCGCAGACGTATGCGGCGACCGCGCACCAGCGGCGGCGGATGCGCGGTAACAGCGCTTTCGAGTTCACGAGTCAGGTCCGAGGTCGACATGTCAATAACGGCCGCCTTGAACGCACGCTCTACGGCGGGCAGCACGTCGCCAACGGCGGTGCCGTGTAGTGCCGAGATCGTCATGCGTTCGGCAAAATCCAAAAACGGCAGACGGCGGTCGAGTTCGTCGCGAACATGTTTTCTGTCCTCCGACGACATACCGTCCCACTTGTTGGTTACGACGACGAGCGAACGCCCGCGTTCAAGTATGAGACCAAGCAGGCTAACATCCTGCTCTGTAACCCCTTCGTGAGCATCGAGTACCGATATGACCACTTCGGCACGATCGATTGCCTGCAGTGCCTTGATGATGCTGAACTTCTCTATGACTTCATGCACCTTCGACTTACGCCGAATGCCCGCCGTATCGATAAGTTCGTACTTGCGATCGTTCTTCTCGAACGGAACCGAGACGCTGTCGCGGGTCGTACCCGGTTGGTCATAGACGACAAGCCGGTCTTCACCGATCATGCGATTGATCAGCGTCGATTTGCCGACATTCGGCCGGCCGACCACAGCGATTCTCAGGGCGTGCTCATCGTCATCATAGGATGGCACCTCCTCGTCCTCTGCAACGACTTCAAAGTCCGCGAGCACGGCGTCCATCAGCGCACCTATGCGATCACCATGAACTGCTGAAACCGCGATCGGTTCGCCGAGTCCGAGTCCGTGGAACTCCGCGCCGGCAATCGCACTGTCGAGGCCTTCGGCCTTGTTGGCGATGAGCCATGTTTTCTTGCCGTTGCGTCGCGCCAGATCGGCAACGTGTTCATCGGCAGCGGTCAGGCCCTGGCGCCCGTCGACCATGATCAGTGCCACATCAGCTTCTTCGAGTGCATGCACGGTCTGGTCAACCATGAGCTCGTTGATGCCTTCTTCACCACCGGCAACACCACCGGTATCGATGACGAGATAAGGAATGGGGCCAAGTTTGCCGAAGCCGTACTGGCGGTCGCGGGTTAGTCCGGGATAGTCGGCGACCAGCGCGTCACGCGATCGCGTAAGCCGGTTGAACAGCGTCGACTTGCCGACGTTGGGTCGGCCGATCAGGGCAATGACGGGAAGCATGGCAGCGCACCTTTTCGGTAACGTCAGGCGTCTTCGTCTGAGACGTCAGGCGCATCGTTTGGGCGCTTCGCCTGTCGGATCATATACGCCGATACGCTGCCATCATCGCCCTGCACGAACAGACGGTCAGCTACAACCACCGGCTCTATCGACACTGCTTTGCTGCCAGCACGCACACGCGCAACCGGATCGCCGTCGAAATTGCTGAAGAAATGCAGATAACCCTCCAGGTCGCCCACAACAACTGTTGTCTGGAATGCAATGGGCACGGTGGGTTCGCGCCGAATCAGGGAGTTCTGACGCCAGCTCTCGTCGCCCGTGCGGCGCGTGAGCGCGATAACCACGCCCTCCTCATCAACCGTGTAAAGATTGTTCCAGTCGGCCGAGACGCCTTCAAACGATGACACTTCGCGCGTCCAGAGTACCTGCCCGGACTCGGATGCGAGCGCGACGAGCGCACCCTGATAACCCGACGCATAGATGTCCTGACCTACAACACTGATCAGACCATCCACATCCGACAGACGTTCGAGATCTGATCGTCCTGTTGGCGGCGACAGCATCGCCTCCCACTCCGTGTTACCGGTCGCGATATTCACCGCGACAAGACGTCCGTTATCGAATCCCGCCACAACAGACGTACCCACAACGACCGGTGAAGCCGAGCCGCGCATGGTCAGCGTCGGTGTCGCCTGCTCGACAGTCCATCGCTCGGCACCGTCAAATGCGGACACAGCACGCAGGCGGTTGTCGATCGTCATAGTAACGACCATGTCATCCTTTATCACCGGTCGTGCCAGCGATTCGCCAGTCACATTTGCACGCCAAAGCTCCGCGCCCGAATCGGCATTCAGCGCTATCAGAATTCCGTCAGCTGCACCAACAACGATCAGCCCTTCGCCAACGCCTGGGCCGGCAGAAAGGTCCATGTCCAGTTCGGTACGCCAGACAGCTTTGCCTGTGGCCGGATCCAGTGCGACCACGTTGCCGTTACGACTGGCGGCGTAGATGCGATTGCCGTCACTGGCAGGCTGCAAAGCGACCAGCAGGAATTCCGCACTGTCGCCGATCTTCGCACTCCAGAGTCGTTTCACATCGACCTTGGATTCGAAATCAACTAGCTCGGTAGGTTTGAGCGCCTTTTCCTCCTCACCCGCACAGGCCGCCAGGATGAAAACTGCCGTGACGAGAGCGAATGTGCGAAACGCAGTGGTCACTCGGTTTCTCCGGCCTCTTCTTCAGACGCGGATTCCATCTCCGGCTCCGCTACGGGCTCGACTGACAGCTCGGCTGACGGCTCGGCTGACGGTTCGACGGCGGCCTCCGGCGCAGGCTCAACAGCAACAACGACCTCCGGAAGGTCAATCAGCTTCATTTGCACGAGGGCACGATTCACCGTTTGCGTGGTATCCGCCATGGCAGCGCGATAGGCGTCGCCGGCCTCTGCCGCCTTGCCGAGCGCCGCGTAGGCATCGCCACGCATTTCGGCATATAACCCGGTAAACGCCGCGTTGTCCTGATCCGCCAGCAGGTCTATGACGTCCTGTGCCTTATCCTGGTACAACAGGACGCGCGCCAGGCGAAGCCGCCCGATGTGCTTGAGCTCTCCGTTGCCGCGCATCGCGAGCAAATCCTGCAACGCGTCTGCAGCGTCCTGATCGCGGTTCTTATCCATATACAGTCGCGCCATCGCGAGCTTCGACTGCGACGAATAGGCCGTATTGGCGTAATTGTTGGCGAGTTCGTCCGCGACGGACTGGGCATCGTCGAGGTCACCCTGAAAAACGTGCTCGGCCAAAGATTCAAATAGCACGGACGCCTCGATTTGCGCCTCCAGCTTGCTGCTCTTGTATTGATTGAAACCAATCAGCAAGCCCACAGCGATTACCACGCCGGCTATCACATAGCGGCCGTTCTCCGCCCACCACGCTCTCATTTCGTCAATCTGTTCTTTTTCTGACTGTAAATCGTCCACGAACTACGCCTTTCTCAATAGTCCTGCCAGCGTCGCTGGCAGTTCGTCAAATGCAACACTGCTTTGATCCTCAGTGCTGCGCAATGGTTTCAATCCCGCACGTCTTTCTGCAATTTCCTGCTCGCCCAGAATAAGCGCGAACGCAGCATTGCTCTTGTCTGCTCGCTTGAGTTGCGACTTAAAACTGCCACCACCCAGGTTCAACTCGACCTTGATACCGGCCACGTCATCCCGCAACTGCTCAGCAATCGCAAATGCCTGGTCCAGCGTGTTATCGCCCACAGCGACAACATATACATCCGCATCGTCCGCCGGAGCCTCTCCACCGCAGGCCTGATACAGGGCCACGAAGCGCTCGATGCCCATCGCCCAGCCAACTGCGGGCGTCGGCTTGCCGCCAAGTTTCTCGACCAGACCGTCGTAGCGGCCGCCCGAACAGACGGCGCCCTGCGATCCCAGCGCATCGGTTACCCACTCAAAAACCGTGCGGTTATAGTAATCGAGTCCGCGAACCAGCCGCGAATTCACGGTATAAGCAACACCCGCTGCGTCCAGCAGCCCCTTAAGTGACTGAAAATGCTCAGAAGATTCCTCGTCGAGGAAGTCGAGCATGACTGGCGCCGCCGTAACGATCGCCTGCATGTCGGGGTTCTTGCTGTCCAGAATCCGCAGCGGATTCTGCTCAAGGCGCCGAATACTATCGTCATCAAGCTTACTTTTCACGCCGGAAAAATACTCGACGAGGGCATCGCGATAGCTGGCCCGGGATTCGGGAGTGCCCAGGGAGTTTATCTCGAGCGTCAGGCGCGAGATTCCGAGCGCGCGCCACATTCGTGCGCACATGATAATAAGTTCAGCGTCGACATCAGGACCGTCATACCCCAAAGCCTCCACATCGAATTGATAGAACTGCCGGTAGCGCCCTTTCTGTGGTTTTTCATAGCGAAACATGGGCCCCATGGTCCAGAGCTTCTGGCGCTGGTTGTGCAACAGGCCATGGGTAATTCCGGCCCGGACCACACTGGCCGTTGCTTCAGGCCGCAGCGTCAGGCTCTCGCCGTTACGATCATCGAAGGTGTACATTTCCTTCTCGACAATATCGGTGACTTCGCCAATGGAGCGACGAAACAGCTCCGTTTGCTCGAGGAGCGGTAGTCTTATTTCCGCATAGCCATAGGACTGCACGATGTCACGGACTACAGTTTCCAGATATCGCCACGTGCCGGACACGTCCGGCAGGATGTCGTTCATTCCGCGAATGGCTCTTGGTTTCACGGCGCGTCGTTTCAGGGGTTCGTGATGGTCAGGCGGGCCATGCGGCTGCCGGGATTATTCGATGACACAGGATAGTTATCGCCATTGACGCGGACATCGACATTGTCGACATTGCCAAACAACACCGCGAATGGCGCCACGCCACTCAACTCGACCGAACCGCCGTTGCGTCCCATCTCAAAAAACAACCGCTGGCCCCTGGCGTCCGAGATCTCGGTCCAGCAATCACCTGTGAAAGTGAGCGACAAGCTGACTTCACCGTCCGCCACCGGAGCGGTAGCAGCGGTTTGCGTCTCAGCCTCGCTGGCAGCAGGTTCCGGCACTGGCTGGGCCGTAATCTCCGCATCCGGGTCCTGACCTGCGGTCTCGATCTCGACGCCCTGCTGTCGAAGTGGCGTCTCTTCAGGCGTTGTTGCGGGCAACGGGGCCTGGTCATCATATACAGCGAACCACCAGTACGATGCAGCCGCCACCAGGATAACGACTATGACTGCGATCCACGGCCCCGGGGACAGTTCCAGGCGTAAGCGCCGCCTGCCAACGATGACGGGCTGAATGGATTCCTG
>CALZHX010000090.1 GCA_945787435.1 uncultured Woeseiaceae bacterium | reverse complement strand
GGCGGCAGCGTAATCAGATCTGTGCTCATGATGGCTTCGATGCTGAACATGATTCTTTTCCTTTTACCCCCCCCTGCTTCAGGTTCAGTCTAGCCCTTGGTGCCCGGCGCACCATTGCGAAAAACACCTATTTCGGTTTTGGTGGGTAGTGCTAGAGGCCGGCCCGCTGCCGGGTTTCCATCCAGCG
Organism: uncultured Woeseiaceae bacterium; assembly: GCA_945787435.1. Lineage (GTDB taxonomy): Bacteria > Pseudomonadota > Gammaproteobacteria > Steroidobacterales > Woeseiaceae > UBA1847. The sequence continues at coordinate 4,016 of CALZHX010000090.1, read as the reverse complement.
CGGATCGTCGTGCGCTACGACCAGAAACTCCGACACCGGCATCCAGGGTATGCCTGGGTCGCGCACCTCGATACCTGTAGTGAGCCACTTGAAGGCGTTGTCGAGGTCGCCGACGAAGGCATAAATCTCGGCAAGCTGATAGGAGTTCGAATCACCATAAGTATTAGCGTATGCGAGCGTCGCAGCCTGAAACGCGTCACTGTCTTCGCCTTTGCTATTGACCATGATTGCGAACATGTCACGCTCCCACTGCACGGGTTCACGGGCGGTGTATACAGCAGCGGCCTCAAAGTCACCCCGCGCCAGCGCCATGCGAGCCATCCGTCCATTCACGCGGGCCGTGCCGGGTTGCAACTCGAGTGCCTTGTTGTAGGTCGCGAGCGCTTCGTCGGGACGGCCGGCTATGCGATAGGAATCGCCCAGCGTTCGCAGGGCGACGATCGCCAGCGGGTCGAGTTCCAACGCGCGCTCGGAAAGACGGATCGACTCGTCGCCCTTGCCCTCGACCGATCTGAGAAAACCCAACCAGCCGAGCGCGTTAGTGTTGTTCGGGTCGCCCTCGAGCGCCCGGGTGTAATACTCCGCAGCAAGCCCTATATTGAAGTCCCCGGACCAGATTGCGCTGGCCTTGGTCGTCAAGGCTTCCGGGAGTGTTGGGTTGATGGCAAGTGCCGCGTCCGCATACTCGTGAACCTGCCGAAAGCCCTCGACAAAACTTTCATACCCATCGCCAACGAAACCACTGATCAGTAACTGGTGAACCTCGGCAAGTTGCGCATAGGCCTGGGCATAATCCGGGTCGATCTCAATAGCCCGCTTAAGCGCTTCTTTGGCATTGAGATAGTCTGCCTCGGTCGTCTGGTCCGACAGGTACAGCCCGCGCAAGTAGAGATTGTAGGCGTCTATGTTGTCGGTGCCATGTGAAGGAATTGGAATGGATTTACCGAGCAACTTCGGGCGCAGCGCGCCAACGACATTCGAAGCGATCTCATCCTGGATCGCGAAGACGTCAGTCAGTTCGCGATCGTAGGTCTCTGACCACAGGTGATACCCGGTGTCGGCATTGATCAGCTGCGCTGTGATCCTGAGCCGCGTTCCCGATTTGCGCACGCTACCCTCGAGTATGTGCGCGACATTGAGTTGTTCGCCAATTACGCGCAGGTCGTCGTTGGTGCCTTTGAACTGAAATGATGATGTTCGGCCGGCCACGTGCAGCTGTGGAATCTTCGCCAGGAGATTCAGTAATTCCTCAGACAGGCCGTCGGAAAAATACTCGTTATCCTTGTCATCGCTCATGTTGACGAATGGCAGTACCGCGATCGACGGTTTGATGTCGGTGGCTACAATTTCCTCACGCTGTGCTGCTTCATCGTTCTGCAAAACGAACTTGTCGACCAGCATGAAGCCCAACGCGATCGACAGAATGATGATTATGGTGTGATTGAGTTTCTTGCCGGTCGTTCCCGTTATCGACTGACTGCGGTCGACCTCAGATTCGCGCTTGATGCCCTCGGGTGTCAGTTCAAACGCCCACGCAAAAATCAGCGCGAATGGAAAACCAACAAGAAGTAACGCAGCAATGGCCGAGGTCAGCCACTCGGGCAAATTGAGTGCCGGGAACATGACGTCCGCGACCTGCATCGTCAGCCCGCCGGCGATCAGGTAGACAACCGCAACCTTAACAACGTTGCGGCGCATCATTTCTTTAAAAAATTTTTCCATTGGATCATCGTTTTGAGCAATCGCGCAGTTTAGCAGAGCCTCAGTGGACGTGGCGACGTATCAGCGGGTATGAAATACTGAGTCTTCGTCGATGATTATTGTCCAATACGTCATGTTTACTCGAAATCTCATTCTGCTTCTTTCGTCTCTGCTGGCTGCCTCCGCAATGGCGGATGAGCGCGACGCGGCCACTATTGTCAAAGACGCCATTGATCACTGGCGCGGGCTGTCGTCCGAGACGGTCATGACGATGGTCATTCACCGCCCGGACTGGGAGCGCACGATGACAATGCGCGGCTGGACCAAGGGCGATGACCGGTCGCTCGTGCGCGTGCTCGAACCCAGGAAAGACCGCGGCAATGGCACGCTGACGGACGACAACAGCATGTGGTCCTATTCACCGAAAGTGAATCGAGTCATAAAGATCCCGTCTTCGATGATGGGCCAGAGCTGGATGGGCTCGGATTTTTCCAACAAGGACGTTGCACGTGCCGACGATATCGTCGATCAATACGATCATTCGATACTCAGCAGCGAGGACGTGGACGGCATCAGGATCTATGAAATCGAAGCCATCCCGCATGAGGATGCGGCTGTTGTCTGGGGCAGGGAAGTGCTCAGCATACGGGACGATCATGTCGTAACAACACACAAGTTCTACGATCAGGACGGCGAATTGGTTAAGACACTGACCTCGCTGGAGATTGGCGAGATGGGCGGCCGCGTCGTTGCCAAGCGGCAGCGCATGAGCAAGGTGGAGACGCCCGACGAATGGACTGAGATTCAGGTCGTATCCGTAGATTACGAAGTGGAACTGAAAGACAGCCTGTTTACACTGTCAAATCTACGCAACCCGCGAGAGTAATCACTTGAACCTTGTCTTTCGCCTGGCCTGGCGCAACCTGTGGCGGCATCCCCGCCGCACCTGGTTGACGACGGGCGCGATGATGTTCTCCAACATGCTGCTGGTCTTCATGATCTCCCTGCAGTTCGGCATGTACGGGCTCATGATCGACAACACACTGCAGTCGTTTACCGGGCACCTGCAGATTCAGGCGCCGGGTTACATCGACGACAAGAAAATGCGGCAAACCGTGGCAGATATCGTGCCACTTGCCGAATCTTTGCGAACCGAATTCCCCGAGCAGAAAATCGCGGCCCGTGCGACTGGCTTCGCACTGGTATCCAGCAAGGACCGCAGCTACGGCATCGCTGTTTTCGGCGTCGAACCGGCTCATGAGCCGGGTGTGTCGACCTTGCCCGGGCTGGTCACTGGCGGGCGCTTCCTGGACGACAACGATGCCACCGAGATCATCATCGGTGCAGCGCTTGCCCGAAACCTGCGAGTGGAGCTCGGCGATGAGCTAACCCTGCTCGGCAGTGGTCGTGACGGATCTTTCGCGGCGGCCGTCGTCAACATTGTTGGCATATTCGATAGTGGCATCACCGATTTCGATCGCAGTATTACGGAAATTCCGCTTGGCTTTTTCCAGGACGTCTTCTACATGGACGGCAGCGGCCATCATGTAGTGATCAATGCCGGGACCATCAATGGCGTCGAGGTGTTGCAGGGGCGCATCGAAGCGGCGCTGCCGGCGGACGGAGATCTCGTGGTCCACGACTGGGACGCCCTGCAGCCTGGCCTGCAGCAGGCGATCAAGGCGGACATGAGCAGCGCGTTCTTCATGTACGGCATTCTGGTCATTCTCGTCGCCTTCAGCGTGCTGAATACGCAGTTGATGTCAGTGCTCGAGCGAACACACGAGTTTGGCATCGTCATGTCACTTGGCCTGACGCCAGGCCGGCTCGGTCGGTTGGTGCTCCTGGAAACATCCATCATGGGTGTCCTGGGCCTGGTGTTCGGTGCAATCCTTGGTGGCCTGTTCACCTATTGGTTCAGCGTTAACGGCTTCGCCTATCCCGGCATGGACGAGATGGCCGCAAAATTCAATTTGCCGGCGCGCTTTTACCCGCAAGTGTCCACGCTATCGCTGCTGATCGGCCCGGTTGTTGTATTCATTTTCACTATTCTTGCCGCGCTGTACCCGGCACTCAAGTTACACAAACTGCATCCGGTCGAAGCGATGAGGGCGGTCTGATGCATATGTTCGCTATCCTACTGCGACTGGCCTGGCGCAACCTGTGGCGCAATCACCGTCGCACCCTGATCATGTTGTTGGCTATCGTACTCGGCACCTGGGCCATGATTTTCATGACCGCGCTGATGCGCGGCATGGTGTCGCACATGGTCGCCGACGGCATCAGCGTTCTGCCGGGCCACGTGCAGGTGCATC
>CALZHX010000089.1 GCA_945787435.1 uncultured Woeseiaceae bacterium | reverse complement strand
TTCGGGTAGGCAGGCCTGCACCACCTTATCGAGTGCCGCTGCATCCCGAATATCGGCGATGTGAGAATCCATATGCTCGGCGAGGCCAAGCAAATTGAACATGGCCGGGTCAGTATGCGGATCCAGTGCAACCCCGGTGACTTTGCTTCCGAGTCGCAAAAGCCAGGTCGAGAGCCAGCTACCTTTGAAACCGGTATGCCCGGTAACCAGCACGCGTCGGCCGCGCCAAAACTCCGCCATGTCCACTACGCCGGTTCCGTCTCCGGGTCGCCGCCTATCGCGACGTTCGTCTTCTCGCCTTCCAGGCGGGCCACGATAGTTGCACAGCTCACGTCACCCCAGACGTTGGTGCTTGTGCGCGCCATGTCGAGGATGCGATCGAACACCAGCAAGACACCAAGCGCTTCGATCGGCAAGCCGATTGCCGTGAGAATGATCGCGATGGCGACGAGTGATGCGGATGGGACACCTGCCACACCAATCGATGTCATCAATGCGATTGCGACGATCGAGAACTGCACACCGAACGTCAGGTCGAGACCATAGGCCTGGGCGATAAACATCGCCGCCGCGCATTCGTAGAGCGCGGTGCCGTTCATATTCACGGTTGCACCGAGCGGCAGCACAAAGCTCGACACCTTGTTCGAGACGCCGATATTGTCTTCCACGCACTCCATCGTGACGGGCAAAGTCGCCGACGAAGACGCGGTCGAGAACGCTGTCAGCATGGCCTTGGCAGCGCCACGGATTGTATGGATCGGATTCACACGACCGACAAATCGCAGTAACAGCGGTAATGTCACGAACGCGTGCACAGCCAGTGCAGCGAGCACGACGATGGCAAACACAGCAAGTGGACCGGTTGCCTTGTACCCCGCTTTGGCGATGACACCCGCGACAAGTCCGAAGACACCAATGGGGGCGAACGTCATGATCCACTCTGTCATGCGCATCATGACGTGGAAAACAGCATTCCAGAATCGATACAACGGTTCTGCGTACTCGTTGTCGAGACGCGTCATGAAGTAGCCGAACAGTATCGCGAAGAAAATGATGCCGAGCATCTGCCCTTCGACCGCGGCCTTGACGATGTTCGGTGGCACCATGCGCTGGAACACCTTCGCTACATCACCCGGCCCTTTACCGGCAACTGAGGCAGCGAGTTCTTCTGTTGACGCCTCGAGCGCGAGCAGTTCCTTCGCCGGCTCGCCGTCAACGTAGCCAGGCCCAACTGCGTTGACCAGGAGCAGTCCGACGACAATGGCAGCCAGTGTTGTGCCCGCATAGAAGAGCAGCGTCTTGCCGCCGAGAGAACCGAGGTCGCCACCCGAACCGATGCCTGCGACGCCGACAATGATCGATGACATGATCAACGGCACGATGATCATCTTCAGTGCATTGAGAAAGATTGTTCCGACGTACTCGAAAATCGCGATGAAGGTGATACCGCCGATTGTCGGATCGACGCCCGTTGACGATTGAACGTTATAGACGTAACCGCCGACGATGCCGGCAAGTATGATCGCGATAAGGATCTGCCAGTGCAGCTCGAGTTTACGCATGTTTCCCCAACCCCCTCGTTGTTGGCGAATCAGCTTACTGGAACAGGTCTTGCTCGGCCAGTGCGTCCTGACTTATGACAATGTCGGCCTTTTCGTATAACGCCTGTACAAACGCGAGATAATCCGAGGAACCGGTCTGCTGGGCGAGCTCAAGCCTGCCCGCGTCACGATCCGCCAGCGGAATCGACTCCGGACGACCGGCGAGCACCGCATCGAGGCTGTAGACCGTTATGCCGCCAAGGCGGTTATTCACACTGCCGGTAACCGGCGAGCCTTGTGTCGGCTTTTTGGCCATGAACACCTGCTCCAGCACGGCCTGATCCGTTTCGGCATCCTGGCGAGCCAGCAGCGTCGGCGCCGAAACCGTGGCGCCTGCGGCCTCACCCGCCGAACCGAAGTCCTCGCCATTATCCAACGCGACCAGCAACTGCTCGGCCCGGTTGAAGACGATCGTTCGTGCTTCCTGCGCCTGCAGGGCCGCAATGATGTCTTCGCGCACATCCTGCAGCGACTGACGAGATGCTTCGTGATGCATCGTCACCTTAAACACGGCGGAGCGGCTGGCATCGAGTTCGATGACTTCCGAAATTTCACCGTCATACAAAACGCGTGAGTCGAAGACGGCATCGATAGCAGCCTGGTTGGAACCAATCGGCTCGCCGCCGGCGCGCGTGAATCCCGCAGAGGTTTGAACTTCGAGTCCTGTAGAGGCTGCAATCGCTTCGAGATCGGCTGCGTCGAACAATGCGTCGGAAACCTGGCGCTCGATTTCACGGAACGCATCGTCCGCCTCGCGGTCGCGAAGTTCGCTCAGCAGTTCACCGCGGACCTGCTCGAGCGGCAATGGCCCCTGTTCCAGAATCTGGTCGAGCCGCACGACGTGAAAGCCGAAGTCACTTTTTATCGGCCCATCAACCTCGCCCGTATCCATGGAGAATACTGCGCCGCCGAGCTCACCCGGCAATTGTGAACGCGTCAACACACCAAGATCGCCACCGCGTGACGCCGTGCCGCCGTCTTCGGAATGCTCTGCTGCCAGCTCCTCGAAAGACTCACCAGCCTGGATACGTGCGAGCAATGCCGCGGCTTCCGCCTCGGCCGCATCTTCGTCGTCACCGTTCAAGACCAGGATATGGCGTGCCTGGCGTTGTTCGTCCTGCAGGTAGCGGTCCTGGTTGTCTTCGTAGTATTC
>CALZHX010000088.1 GCA_945787435.1 uncultured Woeseiaceae bacterium | reverse complement strand
CTAATCAGGGACTTCGAGGGTCGGGTCGATGAACTAATGCCGACGCTCGACGACGGCAATACGAATTGTATTCTCGAGGTCTTTGCGTCTTACATGGACATTCGTGGATACGGTCCGGTCAAAGACCAGGCGATCGAAGACGTTAGATCTGACCTGGCTACGAAAACGAGTATCCAAAGCGCTCAATGACAGCGCGGTCCTTATCGGCGATCGGCTTCTGAGTAACAGCCTGTATTTGCCACGCTTCGTACGGCTATGGCGGGACTGAGTGAGCGCGCCTAGTCCCTTCCCTCTTCATCTCGCGTCAGCGTTGCAATTCGTTCGTCGTCCCAACCGAGTTCTCGCATGACCTCTTCCGTATCCGCGCCGAGTTGCGGCGAATGGTGCCGTAGCGGAGCTATCTCTCCGTCGACGAGAATCGGATCACGCACGTAGCGATACGCGCCTTCAGTCGGGTGCTCGTCCTCCTGCAATAAACCGACGGCCGCGAAGTGAGGATGCTCGCCGATCTTTTCAAGGTCGACGATCTCCGACGCAGGGATGGAATTCCCGGCACAGAAGTCCAGCCATTCCGATGTTGTTTTCGTCTTCACGATGTCATCGAGCAACCCGTACAACTCGTCAGAGTGCCTGATGCGTTCGCCGCCCGATGCAAAGCGCTCGTCACGCTTGAACTCGGGTTGCCCTGCAAACTCGAAGAAGCGACGCCAGTTATCGGTGCTGTACGGCAGTATGACGATCCAGCCATCCTGTGTGCGCCGTGGCCGCCGGTGCGGCGTACGAATGCGGCTGTAACTGAAGTCACCGTGCTGCGGACGGAACGTCTGTCCGCCGAGGTGCTCGACCAGGTTGAATGCAGCCATGGTCTCAGCCATCGGAATCTCAAGCGTCGCGCCCTTACCGCTTCGTGCTCTGTCAAACAGTGCCGCCGCGATGGCGAACGCCACGTGAACGCCGGCGACTTTGTCCGCCAGGATACTCGGCACGAGCTGCGGTTCGCCGTTCCAGGCAAATGTCGATGCCAGCCCCGACGCAGCCTGGATGACGTCGTCGTAGGCCGTCTTGTCAGCGTTGGGTCCGCCACTGCCGAATCCATTTGCCGTGCAGTAGACAATATCCGGCCGAATCTCTCTCACCTTGTCTTCATCAAATCCGAGGCGCTCTATGGCGTGGCGGCGAATGTTGGTGACGAACACGTCCGCCGTCGCAATCAGCTCACGCAGCGCCTCGCAACCTGCTTCGGTCTTGAGGTCCAGGACCACGCTGCGCTTGTTGCGACTCACGCTCATGCTGAACGCACCCATTTTCGGACTGCGCATAGGTTCGTAGTCTCTGAGTACATCACCGTCGGGCGACTCGACCCAGATGACGTCGGCACCCATGTCGGCCAGCATGCGCGTCGCAAGCGGCCCCATGACGACCGTGGTCAGGTCGACAACACGAACGCCTTTAAGACACAAGGCCAACAGCTTCGCCAAAGTGAATCGACAACACGAGAAACACGGACGCCAGTACGAGGATCTTCAGCATCAGAGGCGCAATAAAGCGGAACCAGGCCGTATACGGCACCTTGCCCAACGCAAGGGCGCCCATGACCAATGCGCTTGTCGGCACAATCATGTTGGTAAAACCATCGCCGAACTGAAATGCCAGCACGGCAGTCTGTTGCGGCACACCCGTCAGTGTCGCCAGCGGCGACATAATCGGCATCGTGACGAATGCCTGGCCGGTGCCCGACGGAATAAAGAAGTTCGTCAGCGACTGTACGATGAGCATGCCGACGGCGGCGACGTCTGCGGGAAAGCCTTCGAGTGCACCAGCGATCGACATTACGATCGAGTCGATGATCTGACCGTCCTCAAGCACCACTGCGATCGCACGGGCGAAGCCGACGATCAACGCCGGCGCGGTCATCTTGGCGCAGCCCTCGAGAAACGTGCGGCTCACCTCACCTGGCCCGATGCGTGCAATGAGTGCCGCAATCAAGCCAATGCCGAAGAAAATGGTGTTCAATTCCACGATGAACCAGTGGTGGTTTGATGCGCCCCAGACAAAAAATGCGAGCCCGAGGAAGAACACGATGAGAATCGCAATGCGGGCCCGTGTCATCTGGATGTCATCGGGCGTTTCGAAGCCGGAGCTGTAGTCGATATCAGCAACGTAGCTTGCGGACGGGTCCTTCTGAACTTTCATCGCATAGCGATAGACATGATGGAAGCCGAGAGCGAGGAACACGAGCATCATGGCCAGCCGCGCTTCCCAGCCGGATGTCAGTGGCACGCCCGCGATGTTCTGTGCAATAAGAACGCCGAACGGGTTGATGCCGGCGCAACCCCAGCCGATACCGTACGGTACCCAGACCATGCCCATGGCGACGACGGCATCCATGCGCATTGCGAGCGTCATGGTGACGATGATTGGTATGAGCGGGACATACTCCTCACCCATTCCGATCGTGAAGGATCCGAGACTGAACATCGCGAAACAACCGAGGATCAATAACCACGGGCTGTGACCGAGGTGGTGCACTGATCGATGCAGTGCAGCGTCGATCGCCCCGGTCTTGCGCAGAATCTCAATGACACCGCCGACGATGAATATGAGAAAAATGATGTCCTGCGCATCCGCAAGACCCTTGGTGATACCCTCGAGAAAATACCAGGGCGGCAGACTGACCTCATCCTCGGCGCTGGCTGTCTCATAGGTTCCCGCAACCACCATAGAGCGATTCGGATTGTCCGGATAAGGCACCCGGTCAAACGTACCTTGCGAAATCACGTAGGACAGGAGCTGAGCGAAGAGGATAAAGCTGAAGATCAGGGCGAGCGAATCGATGTTGATGCCGCGCTTTTGCATGGGGTGCCCCACTTATTATTGTTGGACACAAGCATAGCAAATCGCCCGCTGTCCAGGTCCCCCTTGAGCAGTGGCGGGCGCCAACAAAAAAAGCGGCCTTGCGGCCGCCTTTTTTTGCCCAACGTTTGACGTTTGTTTTCTATATGCGGCGGTTAGCCCGCTTTCCACGCCGGTCATTGCGACGATCCGCTTTCGCACCGCGGCGGTCAAGACGCCTGTCGATCTTGTCGCCTTTGCGATCAAGCCTTTCCGACAAGCGCTCACGACCGGCTGCATCAGCGCGATCCGACTTCCGGTCGAGGCGATGATCAATGCGATCGCCTTTTCTGTCCAAACGATCTTCGATGCGATCACCGCGTTTATCGAACGCGTTTTCAACACGGTCACCGGTATCTGCAAAAGCTACTCCACCGATAACCAACAGCACAACGCTTACCGCAATTGATTTCCTGATATCCATATCAAATCTCCGTTTTGTCTGTACAAAGTATTGCTTTCAGTACTTACAACGGAACTGGCGGGCGTTGGTTGACAGACATTATGTCAGGTCCGGGCGGAATCGATGCCGACGACGGTCGAGCCATGTTTCAGACTCTGTGTGTCCCCGTGACCATCGCCATCGACCCAGCGACGGAAATCATCGGCAGACGCAGGTTTTGCGATGAAGTAACCCTGCACGAGATCGCATCCAAGCTTCCTCACGATCGCGTATTGCTGATCCGTCTCAACACCTTCGGCAACGATACCAAGCTGCATCGCTTTACCGAGTGCGATAATTGCCTGCACGACGCGCGTGTTGGATTCGGAGTCGACGAGCTTCGAGACAAATGTGCGATCAATCTTCAACGTCTTGACAGGCAACTCGGCGAGATAGCTCAATGACGAATAGCCCGTGCCGAAATCATCAATGTGAATTCCAACGCCGAACTTCGACAGATCATTCAGGATCGGCTGTGCAATGGCCAGATCCTCAAGCAATGCTGTTTCGGTGAGTTCCAGATTGATCAGCTTGCGATCGACCGATTTGCGCGCCAGGGTCTTCTTCACCAGGCTCACGAGGTCTGAGTTTCGAAGCTGGTGCGCCGACAGATTTACGCTCACCGGCGCATCCCAACCACCGTCATCACGCCAACCTGCAATTTCATTGCAGACATCGGTCAGGATAGTCTCGAAGATCAGGTCGGAGATACCCATCTCCTCACTGAGCGGGATGAAGTCCTGTGGCATGACCACCGTTCCATCGGCTCTGATCCAGCGGGCCAGTGCCTCGACGCCCGCCAGTTCACCGGTCTTGACGCACTGCTGTGGCTGATAGAATGCCTTGATCTGGCCGTTCTCGATCGCACTGCGGAACTCGTCCTCCATATCGAACTTGTGCCGCGCCCGGTAGCGCATCTCGCTATGGTAATAAGTGATGCCGGCGTCCAGACCGCGCATCGAGCGGTGCAGCGCGGCCTCAGCGCAGCGAAAAATGAGTTGTGAGTCGCGGCCGTGCACAGGATGCCACGCTACACCGATGCTCGCTTTGAGGAAGATATCGCGACCGTTGATCAGGAATGGTTCTTCGACCAACTCCTTGACCTTCTGAGCCAGTGCTCGAATCGCAGTGTCGTGTTCGACACCTGGCATCAGGACGGCGAACTCGTCAGCACCGAATCGTCCAATGACCGCACGGGAACCCTTGCGCTCTTCGCATAGCGCACGGCGCAGGCGATTGCCTACCGAGCGCAACAACTCCGTGCCAGCGTCATACCCCATCGTCTCGTTGAGAAAGCTGAATCGCTCAATATCGAGCAGTACGACGACCGAGTCACCGCTGCTGTCTTCTGCCTTGTCGATCATTGCCTGTAGCTCGTCGAGCAACAGATTATGATTCGGCAGCCGGGTTACGGGGTCGTAGTATGCAAGCTTGTGCAATGCCGCTGTTCGATCTTGCACGCGTTGCTCAAGCTCCTCATTCGCATCTCTGAGCGCCATGTCCGCGTGCCACTTGCCACACAGCGCAGCCGCCAATTGCCGGCATTCGGCAGCGTGAAACGGTTTCTTGAAGAAAAATATCTTGTCTGCGGGTGGGACTTCGGCGTCGAGATTGTCGATCTCTGCGCTGACAGAGCCGGTCACGATTACGATATTGACGTCCGGATCAAGCTTGCGAATGCGTTTCGCTGCTTCAATGCCGTCCATGCCTGGAGGCATGCGAATATCGAGAAATACTATCGAGTATTTCTCGCCCGCCTTAATGGCGTCTTCGACGGCTTCGACCGCCAGTGCGCCCTGGTTGCGAGTGTCGACCGTAAACCGGGCTGCGCCACTCTCATCCACTTCGTCGCCGAACAAGACCTTCTCGAGTTCGGTCAGTGTAGTCGTCGCGCTATCCGGCTCATAGTCCGCGCCGAGACATCGCAAGTATTCGTCAATGAGCAACATATCGTCATCGACGACGAGAATGCGGTTAGCGGTTGGCTTATTTGTGTTTATCATCGCGACGACTCAGTGCTCACGCACCATGGAAGCAACATCCCGAGCAAGCTGCGAGAACGACAATGGCTTATTGAAGTAGTGTAATTTCAACGGCGGTGGCACACGACGCCGCAGTTCTTCGAGCGACATGTCGGAAAAGCCCGTTACAAAAATTATCTCGACATCAGGATCCAGCTCGCGAATCTGGCTGCCCGCCTCAACCCCGTCGATGCCCGGCGGCATGCGCACGTCGAGAATTATGACATCAAACGGGTTGCCGTCATTCGCGGCCTGCCTGGCAAGGTCGATAGCATCATTGCCCTGGCTGCATGCGACGACATCAAAATGTGGTTCATCGTCGCTGACATCGCTCGGCTCAAATAACTCGGCGGCAAGGGCGTCCAGAGCGCGGATTGCCTGCGTCGACTCTGTATCCGCGAATGCCTCGCGATAGGCCTGAAGGATGTGCTCGTCATCATCTGCAATAAGTATCCGTATGTGTTCGTCCTGGTGGTCAGCTCTCATGCTGAAACTCCCTGTGCCGCCGGAAGCAGTACATGAAATTCAGCGCCACACCCTTCGCCCTCGCTGTCAGCAAAGATCCTCCCGCCCATGCCGGCGACAGCGTTTGCGCACCAGTGCAGTCCCAGCCCCGTGAAGTCTCCGTCCGACTTTGAGGTGAAGCCACGTTGAAAAATCCTGTTGCGCACGTCTTCATCGAACCCTGTACCGTTGTCGCTCACGGTCAATTGCACCATTTCCGTGTCGTCGACAACTGTGTTCCTGGCGGACAGCGATATCCTGCCTTTGACGCTTTGTGCACGCTCGATGGACTCGCAGGCGTTCAACATCAGGTTGCTGAGCACTTGCAATAACCCTACCCGGTGCGCGCGTACACGATAAGCAGTCAGCCCATCGTCGAGCTCGATATCGATTTTTGTAGGCGCGTCCCTGAAAATGACCATAGCGGCCTCTTCGATGACCTCATCAACCACGAGGCTCTCTGCTATCGGGGCAACGTTCGCGAACTTCTCCTGGTCCGAGAGAATGCCCTCAACCTGCCGCGCCTGTGACGCAACAATCCTCAGGTCATCCATTGCCTCCGCATGCACTGTCACGACGTGATCGAAGGATGCATCCAGGTACTGCACGTACTTGCCTGCCTTATCGGGATCGCAGTCAGCATTCGACAACTGCTCTACAGCCTGTTTGACATGCAGACCATCAGTTACCTTGAACGCCTTGCCGATGCGATCGAGCCCGTTGATCATCGGCGTCATTGCATTGCGGATATTGTGCAGCACTTCGGCAGCCGTATCGGCCTTGCCAGCTTTGAAGGACTGCTGCAGCAACGCCGCTCGGGTATCGTGCACCTCGCTGTTCAGCCTGTCGTACTGAGCCGCGAGCAAACCGATCTCATCATCACTATTGAGGTCCAGATTGTCCGACAAGTCACCGCTCTTGCGAATCTTGTCCATATGGACGGTCAACTGCTGAATTGGGCGAATAATCGTCCCCTTCATGAACCACCACAGCACAATCACGAGCACAACACCCGCGACGGCCAGGAACGTCAATGCAGCGTTGATGGTTTGCCGACCAAGCCATGTGATATTACGTGGCGTCCTTGAACTGACAAGAAAATAAGGATTGCCCAATATATCTGCAAGCACTATGCAGTTCGTGACGATCTCGTCTGTCATCCTGACCGGAAGTTCTCCGACGGGAATGTCGGACAACTTACGCTCGCCTTCTTTGACGTAGGTGTCGACGAGCACGCCTGAAATATCGACCTCGGTTCGCTCGCTTAGCCGGGCGATCCTGGTCGCATCGAGAAACTGCCCCATTACGATTGCGCCGGCAACCGGCCCGGAGCTATCAGAGCGCAGTATCGGCTGCGAACTGATCAACAACGGCCCGAGCGCAGTACGAACGATTCCCACGGTGCTGTGGTCCGCCTCCGCATGTTCGGTAAGCAATCGCGACGCAGGATCCTCCGCACCCAGTAATTCGAGTTCCGACAGCGGAACCTCTTCGCCGTCGACCAGCAGCTGACCCCATTTGAGGCGGCCGCCAAGCTCGTAGATAGCCATCATGTCGAGCCCGAGGTTTGTCAGCGTGGGCCTGTCGAGATTCGACTTCCTGAAGCCCGGGTTCCGCCCGGCCACATATTCGTGGATATCGTCCCAGGGCCCCCAATCGAGCGTGACAGCCCGGAGATTATCAATGTCGGTTTGGATCGCCTGCTCGGCGCGTATCAGATCGGTATGTGCGGCCGTGAGCTCGAGTTTTTCGAAGGCTGGTGTGACAACGGCCCGCAAGATCAGAAAGACGACGGCAATAAAGACGGCCATCGCGAGCGACAATCGCAGCGATACTTTTTGCTGAAGCGAGCGTTTTGCCTTCGTATTTGACATAAGCTACCCGGATACCCGACATAAGTCCTGACCGGCTTGACCGAGTGTACAAATCCGGGTGTGCCACAGGCGTGACGCAGCGCACTATCTGGTCATAACAACGTGTACAATCGCCCGTTGAATTTTTAGCGAGACCTGCAAATGTTGTTGACCTGGAAGACAAAATTCCCCGCTGCCGCCAATCTTCTGGTGCTGCTGCTTACACTGCCACAGGCCGCGACGGCAACGATCATTGAGGTCGAAACGGATCTGGGCACTGTCGAAATCAATTTGTACGACAATGCGACGCCGG
>CALZHX010000087.1 GCA_945787435.1 uncultured Woeseiaceae bacterium | reverse complement strand
GCGATCCCAACAAATGCGAGAAAGCCGGCAGGCCGTCGCCAGCCAGATGGTCTGCCGACACCAGCGCGACGACTTCGGTTACGAGTTGCAGTTCCTCACTCGAAAAGGCCTGCCAGTCAAAGCTGGCAAACCAGGAGTCGTGTATGGCCGGAGTGTAATTATCGTTAATTTCCAGCGCGGCGATTCTGAGCGCGGCAAACAGTCTCGCGAAACCAGCGGCGTCACGCTCGAAGACCTCGGCTGCCGTCGCGCAGGGGCTATCACTGCCAACCAATTCCAGCTCGGGCAGTTTTGTGAACCAGGGATCGTCCAGTTGACCGACAAACCTGACCAGTACTGGATTGTCCTGCCAGGCCTGCAGGTCCTGCAAAGCGCGTTCAATTCTTGCCCGTCGTTCGGCCGGCATCTCAACCGATCCGTGCGCACGTTGTTCGAGCATTCCGGACAGAGCGCTGGCGTCGAAATGTTGGGACCCGGGGCCGATGCTGCTCGCATCGGCCGATTTGGCGTTTTCGATATCCAGTAATGACCGCAAACCGTTAATCTGCTTGTCGATCTGCCGGCGAAGTCGTTCGCGGCTCTGACCATGTCGGTGCCGAATGGCGTGCAACATCAAATGCAGCGACACAGTCGGTCCGTAAGCGAGGAACTGTCCATCGGCGGCTAAAGTCTCTTTGAGCCTGTTGAGTTCGCCTTGCAGTTTGTCGCGATTGCCCGGATCCAGGTCAAGTTGTTCCGGCATGGCGGCTGCCGCTTCGGCGAACAGGTCGTTAGCATCAACGGGATCAGGGCCGTCGAGCTTTTGTCGCAAATAGCGTTCTATCCACGGGAGATTGTCTTTCAGAATCCTGGCGTCATCGGCGCCTGGCGCCAGTTTCTCCAGAGATTCAGAAAGATGCTCGCCGGCAGGTTTCGCGAGCACGGACTGCGTCGTGCCGTCGGGAGGAATCAAGTACAGCGGGTACTGATAACGTATGCCAGACGCATCGCGATAGGCATTGAGCAGGGCCGGTAACACCGCGCCCTCAGGTAGCGTGGTTTTCGCTGCCGCAGCCGGTTCGCCATAATGGAATCGGCGGAGCAGGTCGATCACGTCGGTGTCTTCTATGGAGTTCATCGTTGGACCACTATATGGCGAAGTTATCCAGTGCCCTGTTCATGCCGGCGAGCTTTTCGTCGACGCTCATCTCCATGCCGACCGAGGTCATCATGTCGTAACGCGGGGCATCCGGGTTGTGATAGAGAATTCCCAACGGCAGGACAGAATCGTCGGCCGCAATTGCGAGAGCGGCCGCGATGTCCGACGGGTCATGCTCGGCGTGATTCGGGAATAGTCGCTTGACGTTGTCCGCGACCTGCACGCCTTTCTCGTGTGTAAGTAATTGCATCCTTGCCGGTTCATCCTGCAAGGCCTTGCCGATCGATTCCACATACACCGGGCAGCGCTGGATAATCCGGACGAAACTGGTTCCCTTGTGTTCGTGCGCTCTCCTTATCACCTCGTGGCGGAGTGGGGCATTCCAGTCGACGATCTGGGCGACGAAGGAAATATTGGTGACGCCGAGAGTCACAGTCAGCGGATTCAGCGGCGGCAGTAATGCACCAGACGGATGCGTGTTGGTCGGCACATCCAAAGGGGTGGTGGGAGACGTCTGTTTCTTGGTCAGTCCGTAGATGCCGTTGTCGAATACCAGCAACGTGATATCCATGTTGTAACGCATCGCGTGTATCCAGTGGGCAGCCCCGATCGAGAAACAATCACCATCGCCGGTTGCAACCCAGACATCCAGGTCGGGACGCCTCGACTTCACGCCGCAGGCGACCGGCAACGCACGCCCATGCAGGCCGTGAAACCCGTAAGTCTTCATGTAATGCGGCAAGCGGCTGGAGCAACCGATACCAGACACAGCCACCGTTTTCTCGGGGGCAATCTGGGATTCCCGGCAGACCCGGTGTACCGCGGCCAGGATTCCGTGGTCGCCGCAACCGGTGCACCAACGGGGTTCCGCACCGCAATAATCTTCCAATGTGAAATATCGATCTTTGACCTCGAGGGACCAGTCACCTTTTAAGCCGAACATGCTTCTGCTCCTTCCGTCTCCGTGAGATTCGCCTGGATGACTTTGCCGATAGCGCCAGGTTGCAGCGGGTGGCCCGGAACCTTGGACCAGCATTGGATATCCATCAGTGTGTGCGCGCGCAGTACGAGTGCGAGCTGTGAAATACGGCGGTTTTCTTCGTTGATCAGGGGCGAATCAGGATCGTCGCTGTAATTGATCTCGATGGTCATCACCTTCTTGAATCCCGAAAAGATCTTTTTCAGACCCGGTTCAAGCGGCGACAAGAACCTGAGGTGGACCGAAGACACCTTGTGGCCTTGCGCCCTCGCGCGGTCGACTGCCTCCTCGATCGCGCCCAGGGTTGATCCCCAGCCGACAATCAGCAGATCCCCGGTGGGATCACCATGAATCTCGGGTGGCTTCAATGTCGCGCCCAGTGTGGCCAGCTTGCGACTGCGCATATTCATGCCTTCCTGGTTCGATGCGGAGTCGTACGCGATCTTGCTATTGCGGTTGTGCGCCAGGCCGGTGAGGATGTACTCGCCACCGCGCATGCCCGGTATGGGCCTTTCTGACAGACCGGTGGTCTCGTCCCAGTTGTAGGGCGCTACCTCCTTGTCCCAGGAGGACTGATCCAGTGGTGGAGCAAACCACTCGTCCGTGACTTCGGGCCGTTCTATTGGCTGGACACCTGTAGCCAGGTTCGCGTCCGTCAGAATGATCACTGGCGTCCGGAACGACTCGGCCAGCTTGCGTGCCATGACCACGAAGTGGAAACACTCCGAGATCGTGGCCGCGGCAATGA
This sequence comes from uncultured Woeseiaceae bacterium, assembly GCA_945787435.1. Lineage (GTDB taxonomy): Bacteria > Pseudomonadota > Gammaproteobacteria > Steroidobacterales > Woeseiaceae > UBA1847. Next base: position 4,360 of record CALZHX010000087.1, on the reverse strand, counting down.
CGACCTTGGGCGCATCGCCGGCTGCGCCGTAGAGGCTCGAGAGCAGGTCTCCCTGTTCGACCTTGGTCGGAAGACCGGTCGATGGGCTGCCGCGCTGGACGTCAACAATCACCAGCGGGACCTCGGCCATGACGGCGAGACCGATCATCTCGGTCTTCAACGCCATGCCGGGACCAGACGTGATCGTGCATGCCGTCTTGCCCGCATAGGATGCACCGATCGCGAACCCGATCGCCGCTATCTCGTCCTCGGCCTGGTGCACGAAGCCACCGGTCAGGTGAAAGTCCTCGGCAAGATAATGAGATGCCGATGTCGCCGGGGTAATCGGATACATCGCGACGAGTTCAATGCCTGCAGCCATGACCCCGAGGCCTACCGCGGTGTTGCCATTGATAACGACCGGCGATTCCATGCGATCTTCCTCGGCCGTGGAAATTTCGAACGCGTAGTCCAGGTTTTCCTGTGCGAAAGCAAAGCCGGCGTCGAACAGGTCATGGTTGATCTTGATGACCTTGTCACTTTTCTTCTTGAATATTTTCGCTATCTCGTTTTTTGCTGTATCGATATCGCGACTAAAAATCCTGCAAAGCATCCCGAGCACGAACATGTTCTTGCCCTTGCGAGGGTCGGGTACGAGTTTGAGGCATTCTTTCTGAATCGGCAGCTCGTGAACGACCAGCCCCTGCGCGGCGAAGTCGGCCAGTGCGTCCTTATACTGGTTGCGAATTTTCTCTTCGGGATCTTCGGCCCACATGCTTTCCAGCAAGACGACCGTGCCTTTCTTATAGGCATGATTTCCGATGCGGGAGTAGAGCACCTGCTCGTTAAACGCGACAACCATTTCGGCTTCGTCGCCCATATTGGTCATTTCTTTCGACCCCATGCGGACGCGGATGCCGCTGGCGCCCTGGCGTTCTCGCGCGGGCGGCTGGATCTCGGCCGGAATGATCTCTACCGTCCAGACACCGTTGCCCATCTTGCCGCTCACCAGTCCCAGGACCTGGCCGCATTTTTGTGCGCCCTCTCCGGAATCGCTCACGATCTCTACGATGTATTCATCAACCTGTCGGGCGCCTGCCGTTTTTTGAGGGGACGCAACTTCGATATCCACCATGTTCGAATCCTGATTCGCTGACTTACTCTCTGTTTCTCTCTGGGCTTTCTCTATCCTGGCGCGAAATTCTTCTGCGACGGCCCAGCGCGCCTCCTGGGCCTGTTCCAAATCATGCGTCTGCAGCGATTTCCGCAGGTCGTAGCCCAGTTTCTTGCGCAGGGACCGCGGTACTGCGACCTTGACCCACCAGGTTTCATACCTTTTAAACAGGTATTTGGTATCAACTGCAGTTTCAGTCTTCGTCATTGCCCTTCCCGTGTACCTTACTGTCCCTAGCCCTCTGAAATCAGGCCTGTTTTTGCTCTAAATTCTTCAGATTACGGACAGATTCAGCGGTACAAATCGCGGATTTATACCTGTACCTTCGGAATGTGAACCGAACGCCGCCTTTTGGAAATAGGCATAAGCCGAAGTGGGGTAGGGGGACGGGCGACTATTGGCCGGAGGGGCCGCCATATTTCGTCAGGAAGCGGTCGAGTTCATTCGCAAATGTTTGCTTATCGCGCTGACCAAACGCGGCCGGACCGCCGCTCATTTCGACGCCACTGGATCGCATGGTGTCGAGGAAATCGCGCATGTTGAGGCGTGCACCGATATTCTCTTTGGTGTGCATTTCGCCGCGGGGACTCAGCGCGTGACCATCTTTGGCAATAACTTCGGCGGCCAGGGGAATGTCACTGGTAATAACGAGATCCCCGGCCTCCATGCGTTTGACGATTTCATCGTCGGCGACGTCGAAGCCCCCGGGCACCTGCAGCGTTTTGATATTGGTCGCGGAGGGCGTGCTCAATGGCTGGTTTGCCACCAAGGTGAGTTCCACTCCAGTCCGGGTAGCCGCACGAAACAAGATTTCCTTGACGACTCCCGGGCAGGCATCGGCGTCGACCCAGATCTTCACCTTCGTGTCCTCATCACACAACCTGGCCGGCAGCTTGTGCGGACGCCCAGGCCCATTGGAAATTAAAGCCCCCGAGGTGGCCAGTCACGTCGACAACTTCGCCGATGCAATACAGTCCGGGTTGTCGCTTGCACTCCATGGTTTGGGAAGACAGCTCATTGGTATTGACGCCGCCGAGCGTTACCTCGGCCGTGCGATAGCCCTCAGTCGAGGCGGGTTTGAGCGTCCAGTTTTGCAACGTCGTACCGATCCTGCGTAACTCGGAGTCCGGAAGGTCGGCTACTCGGTGGTCCGTCTTGTCGGGCCAGTACAATTCCTGCAATTCCAATACCAGAGCGCGTGGCAGATGCTCCGAAAGGACCGTTCGCAACAGGGCTCTGGGCTGTTTGGTTTTGGCGTCCAGGAGAAGGTCGCCGGCGTTGGCTGCAGGCAGGAGGTTCAGAGTGATGTTCGTACCGGGTGACCAGTAGCTGGAGGCCTGCAGTGCAGCGGGTCCGCTGAGACCGCGATGCGTAAATAGAATGTCCTCGGTGAATGCGGTGCCCGACGCGTTGACAGTCGCCGGTAGACTGATGCCCGACAATCGATCCGTCAGTTCGTGCATCGCTCCGGAAAATGTAAATGGCACGAGCCCGGCACGCGTGTCCAGAACATCGAGCCCGAATTGTCTTGCGAGGCGATAGCCGAAATCTGACGCACCCATTTTCGGAATGGACAGCCCGCCGGTAGCAATGACCAGAGAGTCGCTTTCAAAGACACCCTTGCTGCACTCCACGGTATAGCTCATGTCGCACTCGACCGTTGTGTCTTCGCAATGCGTCAGTATTTCGACAGCTGCCCTGTCACATTCGGTCTCGAGCATGGCGAGAATCTCTTTCGACGAGTTGTCGCAGAAAAGTTGGCCGGCGCCCTTATCGTGGTAGGCGATGCTATGTTTCTCGACAAGTGCGATGAAATCCCACTGCGTGTAGCGGCTTAGCGCTGAGATACAGAAGTGTGGATTGGCAGACAGGTAGTTCTCTGGACTGCAGTGCAGGTTGGTGAAGTTGCAGCGCCCACCGCCTGACATAAGGATCTTTTTGCCGATCTTGTTGGCGCTCTCGAGGACGACAACACGCCGTCCGCGTTGGCCGGCCGCAATCGCGCACATCAAGCCAGCGGCACCTCCGCCAAGAATGATCACATCAGACCTGGCTGGCACAGGCTTTGTCCTCGCAATCTGGAAGAGTAGTATAGACGACCTTGATCAATCACAGGGCGGGCCTCCCATGGGCTATAGCCCATGGAGCTATCGATGCAGAAGATTGCGATCGTTTGTGCGTTTTTCATTGTCGTCATGGCTGCCGTCCTCGGGCTACTCGTCATTTTTGAAATGATGAGTTTCGAATCCGGTGTTACGAACATGCTGAAGTATGGCGGTGCGATAGCTGTGCTGGGTGTTGCCTCGGCACTGATTGCTTTCATGATGGGCAGCGATAAGGGGAAGAAATGAAACTAAGATATTCAATCGCGTTACTGGCGTTAGTCGTACCCGGTATAGGCATCGCCCAGGATGCTGGCAGGTACCAGTGCACACTTGGTGAACTCGTGCGCCGTGTCGAGATCTTCACCGAGCCGGGTTTGACGGTTCCTTGTGAAGTTCATTACTACAAAGACACGGAAGCGCCGGGAGAGTCCCAGGTGCTCTGGAGCGCTCAGTCCCAGGAGGGTTACTGCGAGGCGAAGACCGAGGAATTCGTAGCCGCGCTACAGGGCTGGGGATGGAGCTGCGTTGCCGGTGCTGCCCCGGCGCCCGATGCGGCACCTGTTCCAGAAGCGGCGCCCGAATCCGAAGAGGCGGAGCCGCCGGTATACGATGATACGGATGTACTGAGTCCCGGAGAACCGTCCGGCAACTAGTCGTTCGCCCGCGCGTTCGTTTTGCGCGTCATCTTTGCCAGGTCAGCTGTGAGCCTGGCAATGCGTGCGTCCTTGTCAGCGATGATCTGCTTCAACCCAGGTATGTTTGCCGCCTGGGATCGCAGTGATTCGCTTTCACGCCTGGCTTCCTCAAGCTGCTTCTCAACCGCTTCCAATTCGTTTCCAAGCTTGTCGGCGGTCTTGAGATCTGCTCTTAGTTCCTCGACCGACGCCTCCAGCTGCGCGTTCATGAAGTCAAGATCCTGGTTCCTGGATCTCGCCTTTTCGGCATTGATCATGGCAATTTCCAGTGCCCGTTGCTCCTGCTCCAGTTCGGCAATGGCGGCCCTGTGGTTTTCCTCGCTTTCATGAAGCGCCTGTCGAGTTGCAGTGAGCGCTTCAATGAGCTGTGCAATTTCCGACGCGCTCTTGCTGGCGCGATCTTTCCT
>CALZHX010000086.1 GCA_945787435.1 uncultured Woeseiaceae bacterium | reverse complement strand
GATAGCATCGATACGCATGCGCTGAATTCTACCTTATCGCAGAGCTACTGATAGCCGCTAGTAGCCGTTGTCGAAACTGACGGTATTCTGGAGAGACTGCCCCGAAACAAAGCGCCTGTAATTTTCAATGAGGACAGCCGAATCAGAGCCTTTCATACGGAACGTCGAATGTGTCGCCGTCTTCGATTCGGCCGCTGTCCAGTCCGCGTTTGAACCACCGCATGCGTTGCTCCGAGGTGCCGTGTGTAAACGTGTGCGGTACGACCTTGCCCTGCGTCCGGCTCTGAATCGCATCGTCGCCAATCTGGTTGGCTGCTCGGAATGCCTCTTCAATATCGCCGCGGTCCAGGTACTGCTGATTCTGATTCGCCCATACGCCCGCAAGGAAGTCCGCCTGCAGCTCCAGGCGCACTGAATACTGGTTGTAATCCGGACTCCCGCGCATCTCGCTCACTTTCCCCGATATGCCCAACAGGTTCTGCACGTGGTGCCCTACTTCGTGAGCGATCACATAGGCCTGCGCGAAGTCACCGGGCGCTTCGAACTGGCGCTCGAGATCGCCGTAGAATCCCAGGTCGATATAGATCTTCTTGTCGGCCGGGCAATAGAACGGGCCCATGCGCGCGTCGCCGGTGCCACATGCCGTCGGATAACGGTCGCGGAAGACGACGAGTCCCGGCTCCTGGTATTGACGTCCGACGCGGCCGAGTTCTTTCGTCCAGATGTCTTCGGTATCAGCCAGTACTACGGTGACAAACCGAAACAGTTCCTCTTCTTCGGCAGATCCTTTGTACTCGACCTCCTGAACCTGGCTGCCACCCATCAGGGCCGCCGGGTTCAACAGGCCCATCTGCCAGCCAATCAGGCCGACGACCCCCAGGACGAGCAGGCCTTTAAGCCCGAAAATTCGCAAGACCAGGTTTAATATCGCACCGATGCCTGCACCGCCGCCTACGGCTCTGCGACCACGCGCATCGTCGACATTGGTGCTTGCTCTACGTCCTCGCCACTTCATTATTTTTCCATCGACCCGGGCATACGTCATAATGCCTGATATCCAATGAGGCGACCAAGTCTAGCGATCCTTCTGCTGATCGTATTGTCATTGTCCGAACAGACGTTCGGCAGCACCTGCGTGCAATGTCATGCCGACAGGCAAACTGGTTTTAGCACCGCACACACATTCGCTCCGAGCAGTTGCGTCACCTGCCATGCCGGTAACAATGCGGCACCTGTCGAAGATGATGCACACGATAGCCTGATTGCTTTTCCTGGTGAACTCGAAAACGCCCGGCGCGCCTGCGGCGCTTGTCATTCTGACAGGGTTTCCTCGGTCGCAGAAAACATGATGCATACAGGGCACGGCATGGTCCGGGTCACACGGCAGGCGCTCGACGAATCGCTTGGGCCAGATCAGGCTCACAGTCTGCAAGATCTCGGGCACAGCGTTGCGGACTCGATGTTGCGCAAGCAATGCGCCAGTTGCCACATCGGTCAAACGAAGACTGAGCACGACCACGACGTAATGTGGGATCGTGGTGGTGGCTGTCTCGCCTGTCACGTTGCTGATTACCCGGAAAGCGCGCATCCCGCATTGACAGCCCGCGTCTCTGACGCACGTTGTTTTGGTTGTCACTCCCGATCCGGGAGAATCTCACTGAGCTATGCCGGGTTGGCGGAGATCGATGTTTCGACCGAGACCGAAGACGGCTCCGGCCTGCGACTGCCGGATGGCCGGCACGTCGAGCGCATGTCCGAAGATGTCCATTACCTGGCCGGAATGAGTTGTATTGACTGTCATACGAGCGTCGGCCTGATGGGCAGCGCGGGCAACGCTCGCCACCAACGCGATGCCGTGGATGTTTCCTGCGAAGACTGTCATGACAATCAAAACCGGAAAATCGACATGACAGACTGGCCCGCTACGCTGGCCGGTTTCAGGCAACGCGTCCCGTTTGCGGTCGACGAGGACACCGTTTTTCTGGCGACCAATAATAACGCGACCCCTTTGTGGCACGTTGAACTACGAGCCGATGGTGCGTGGCTGCACACCAAGAACACCGGCAGGATATTGAAGATCCCGGCTGCAACTCCCACTTATCATGCGCAAGACGAGGACCACGACAGACTTACCTGCGCTACCTGCCATAGCCAGTGGGCGCCACAATGTTTCGGTTGTCATATGCAATATGACGCTGACGGCGAACAGTGGGACCATGTTGACCGTAAGGTCACACCCGGTCGGTGGAGCGACAGGCGATGGAATGTCCGCAACGCGCTGCCGGCTCTTGGCGTCAACGAAAGCGATGAGATTGAATTGTTCGTACCGGGGATGATCATGACCGTCGACCATCCCGATCTGGACGAGTCGAAATTTGTTCGGATGTTTGCGCCGCTGTCGCCGCACACAACTGGCAAGTCACGGTCTTGCGAATCCTGCCATTATTCCGGAGAGGCACTGGGCCTGGGTCGGGGCATGTTCACCCACATCACAGGCGCCGTAAAATTCCATCCTGTCTCACCGATTCTGGATGACGGCCTTGCTGCTGACGCCTGGACAAACATCAGCAACACGCTGGGCGGCAGGACGCCGTTGGCCGGCGAACGTCCGCTCAATACAGATGAGATGAAAGCAATACTGAACGCCTTGATCGCGCAGCCCTAGTCGCTAGCAGGACTCCTCGCCAGCCGCTGGCGGTGGCGCCTGCAGTTCTTCATCTTCCGTGAAGACAGGCGGAACGAATGGCTTGCTGTCCTCTTCCCGCCGCGTGGCACCGAGACCAGAGCGCTCACCGACGAAATAACAGCTCAACGCGCGTTGCTCCGAAACTTCCAGACTCTCACCATCGAGTTCGTCTGCCGAAATATCGGGATTGAGGATGCGGCTTTGCCAGGCGTTGTAGCCCCCCGTCAGCAAGTGCGCATCAATCCCCGACAGCCGCAACATCACCGCCGCCTTGGCCGCATTCTCGGACCCATTAGAGTACACAATGACCATGCGATCGATCGGCAGGCGCGACAATACGTCCGGCGTTACGAGTTGTGCAATGGGGATGTTCTCCGCATCGCCGATGCTGCCGCTCTCGAAGTCTTCGGGCATACGTACATCGATGACCTTGAAATCTTCCCGTCCTTCGACCAGCCAGCCGGCCAAATCCTCGACGCTGGCGCGATCGTCCTGCCGCGCGGCCGCCTGTGCGATATCTACCAGGGACATTTCCCGCTTATCTGATTTGCCACAAGCAGCAACAAGCGCGACCAACAGCGCAAGCAGTGTCGCTTTTGAGAATTTATTCACCAGGCTTCCGACCTCTAAATGTATTGTCGAACAGAATTCTAATCCCTTTCCGGCAATCGTTGCAGCAATTCCGAATTGAACTGCGTCGAGTAGTCTGTCCAGGTGCTCTCCTGGCCGGCGTCCATAACCACCTGCCGCAGAGCGTAGCCGCCAATCAGCACCAACACCGGCGCGAGCATTGCCAGCGATTTGTTGATGCCCGACATCTCCAGAATTTCCAGCAGTGCGGGAATTAGCAGTCCGATAGCCACAAACAGGACCCAGAATTCAAACGTATAGGGACCGCCCATGACGAGTTGCAGCGCTTCGATATGCTGACCCGACCCCGACGCCAGGCTAATCAGGGATAGCGCGACCAGGGCGATCTCGGCGAAAATCAGCACCAGGTCCAGGAAAGTAAATAATTCCTTCTCGCTCTTTTGCCGCGCGATGAGCACGACCAGTGCCGCCGCCGTAGACATGCCTGAGACCAGGAACAGCAATCCAAGCACGCCGGAATTCCAGAACGGCCTGGCACCGAAAGCGCTGAGCAGAATTCCCGTATAGATGCCCAGCGCCACGGCGAACGGAATAACCGCATACGCAATCTCCTTGCGGTAACGCTCACACCAGTCGGTGATCAGCCGGCCAACTGCCAACCTGTCGATGAATGCCGCGAGAGGCCAATAGCCGGTTCGTACGGTCGACAGTATTTGCAGTACCGACATCGGGTAAACAACGATCAAAATCCAGGCACCCCATGACATCGGGGACGCAATCTGG
>CALZHX010000085.1 GCA_945787435.1 uncultured Woeseiaceae bacterium | reverse complement strand
GTCGTAGAGCTGAGTCCAGAACGGGCGCAAACGCTTGTCAGTGAGCTGTGCCATGAGCCAGTCGAAATCCGTCCCCTGGCTTGCGCCCCGGACCATGTTGATCCAGTCGCGGCTGCTGACCCAGCCGCTGTCGAAATACTCTTCTTCGGATGGTTGCAGGATCCGCGTCAGCAGCTCGTCGAGGCGTGACGTGTCATCGAGCTCATCCCAGTCGATGGACAGCTCGCCCGGGCAACGGCGTGCCAGCCAGCGGGCGACCTCGAACGAGAAACTGTAATGAACGGGCTCCTCAGGCGTGTCGCGCAGGCCGGCCGCAGCCTTTTTGTGGCGGGTCCGGGAGTCTGGAAATGCAAGTTCAAACAATGACATATCCAACCGATGCTAAGGATGCTGCACAGGCGGGCAATAGGTAGTTGTCGCGGGCATGGCCCAGTCACACAACTACCGTTATAATTGCCGGCTGGCATGCGAAAGTGGCGGAATTGGTAGACGCGCTGGCTTTAGGTGCCAGTGGGGTAACCCGTGAGAGTTCGAGTCTCTCCTTTCGCACCAAGCATATCTTTGTAACATATTGAAAGCTTTATACTAAATCCAAAACGGGCGACCGCGCGGGTCGCCCGATGATCGTTAGAGGAAAGCAACATGCAGGTTACTGTTGAGTCGACCGGGGCGCTGGAACGTCGCATGCGCGTCGAGCTGCCGGGCGAGCGTATCGAGCAGGAGATCAATTCACGTCTGAAGACGGTTGGTCGCACCGCGAAGCTGAAAGGATTTCGACCTGGCAAAGTGCCGGCGAAAGTCGTCAAGCAACGCTATGGCAAGGCGATCCGTGAGGAAGTGCTCTCCGAGCTGATGCAGAAGAGTTACACCGATGCTGTGTTGCAGGAAAACCTGAATCCGGCCGGCGGACCGAAGATCGAAACCGAGGACAACAAGGGCGACAACAACTTTGCCTACGTCGCGACGTTCGAGATCATGCCGAAAGTCGAACTCAAGGATCTCGACAAGATTGCTGTTGAGATTCCCGAGGTCACGATCTCCAAGACCGACATGGATGACATGATTCTCAGGCTGCGGCGGCAAAAGGCAACCTGGGAAGAAGTAGACCGCAAGAGCGACGATGGCGACAAGGTTGTCGTTGATTTCAACGGCACGCTGAAGGGCGAAGAATTCGAAGGTGGCAAGGGCACCGAAGTGCCGGTCGTACTCGGCCAGGGCCAGATGCTGCCCGACTTCGAAAAGGCGCTGTTCGGTATCAAGGCCGGCGACGAGAAGACCTTCAAGGTGAAGTTCCCGAAGGACTATCACGCTGATGACCTTAACGGCAAAAAAGTCGACTTCGCCATCAAGGTGCATCGCGTGGAGGAAGAAGTATTGCCACCACTGGATGATTCACTGGCCGAAGCGTTCGAGGTCAAGGAAGGCGGCCTCAAGCAGTTCCTGGATGACGTCAGGGAAAACATGGAGCGTGAAGCGGAGCAAAAGCTCAAAGGTGATGTGCGTGAGCAGATCATGAACGCGTTGCTGGAATCCAATCCGCTCGAAATCCCGAGCACGCTCAAGCACCAGGAGGCTCACTCACTGCAGCACGATGCCATGCAGCGTATGGGCGTCGAGGACCATGACCAGGCGCCACCCATCGAGAACTTCTCGGAAATGGCGGAGAAGCGTGTTCAACTGAGCTTGCTGATCGGCCAGTTGATCAGCGACCAAAAGTTGACTGTCGATGCTGACAAGGTCCGCGAGCGCGTCGAGGAAATGTGCGCCAGCTATGAGAATTCGGAGGACATGGTCAATATGTACCTGGGCAACCAGCAGGTCATGCAGCAAATTCAGCCCATGGTGCTCGAGCAGCAGGCGCTGGACTGGCTTCTTGAAAACGGCAAGAGCAGCACAAAGAAGGTAGGATTCACCGAATACATGAATCCGTAAGGAAACACGAATGAGCACAACGTCACTGAACCTGGTCCCCATGGTCGTCGAACAAACGGCGCGGGGTGAGCGTGCGTACGATATTTATTCGCGGCTTCTCAAGGACCGACTGATTTTCATCGTCGGCCCGGTCGAAGACCACATGGCCAACCTGGTCGTGGCGCAGCTCTTGTACCTCGAGTCCGAGAATGCCGACAAGGACATTCACCTGTACATCAACTCGCCAGGCGGTGTGGTGACGGCAGGTTTGTCGATTTACGACACGATGCAGTTCATCAACTGCGATGTGAGCACGATCTGTTGCGGCCAGGCCGCCAGCATGGGCGCGCTGCTCCTCGCCGGTGGCACCAAGGGCAAGCGCTTCGCATTACCGCATTCGCGTGTCATGGTGCACCAGCCGAGCGCGGGTTTTCAGGGTCAGGCGACGGATATCGATATCCACGCCAAAGAGACTCTGGAGCTAAAGGCGCGCCTCAACGCGATCATGGCCAAGCACACGGGTCAGCCGATCGAGCAGATCGAGAAAGATCTCGAACGTGACAACTTCAAGAGCGCCGAAGAAGCCAAAGATTACGGACTCGTGGACACGGTGCTGGCGGAGCGTAAGGAAATGACAGGGTCCGGAAAGGACTGATTCCATATATTTCAATGAGTTACGTGTGACGCCTGTCCTTTTTGGGACAGAGTGCTTTGCACGCCGAAAAGCCGCGTGATATATACACTCCCAAGCGCTAACACGCTGATTTTTATGTAACAGAGGCCACCCCTGTATGAGCGACGATACCCGCGGTAAGAACGAGGACGGCAAACTCCTCTATTGTTCTTTTTGCGGCAAGAGCCAGCACGAGGTTCGCAAGCTGATTGCGGGTCCATCCGTCTTCATTTGTGACGAGTGCGTCGAGCTCTGCAATGACATCATTCGTGAAGAGCTCGAGGATACGGGCGAGGCCGGGCAGGACAAGCTGCCCAAGCCGATGGAAATCAACGAAATTCTCGACGAGTACGTCATCGGCCAACGCCGCGCCAAGAAAGTACTCGCGGTTGCGGTATACAACCACTACAAGCGTCTCAATGACCGGCTCGACGAGCGCGGCAAGGAAGAGATCGAGCTCGCCAAGAGCAATATCCTGCTGATCGGCCCGACGGGCTGTGGCAAGACGCTGCTGGCAGAAACGCTGGCCAGGCTGCTCAATGTACCCTTTACTATCGCGGACGCGACGACCCTCACCGAAGCGGGCTATGTGGGTGAAGATGTCGAGAACATCATTCAAAAGCTGCTGCAGAAGTGCGACTACGACGTCGACAAGGCGCAGACCGGTATCGTCTATATCGATGAGATCGACAAGATCTCGCGTAAGTCCGACAACCCGTCGATCACGCGCGACGTGTCCGGCGAGGGCGTACAGCAGGCACTCCTGAAGTTGATCGAGGGGACCATTGCGTCCGTACCTCCGCAGGGCGGTCGCAAGCACCCGCAGCAGGAGTTCCTGCAGGTTGATACGGGCAACATCCTGTTTATCTGCGGCGGTGCTTTTGCGGGCCTCGACAAGATCATCCTGAATCGTTCTTCCAAGAGTGGCATCGGCTTCGTCGCCGACGTCAAGACCGAGGAGAACGAGCAGTCGATCGGCGAGCTTCTGCATGAAGTCGAGCCGGAAGACCTGATTCGCTACGGACTTATTCCTGAATTCGTTGGCCGTTTGCCCGTCGTGGCAACGCTCGAGGAACTTGACGAGGATGCTCTCGTCCAGATTCTCCTGGAGCCGAAAAACGCGCTGACGAAGCAATACCGCAAGCTGTTCGAAATGGAAGGCGTGGAACTCGAGTTTCGCGACGACGCACTCGCAGCCGTGGCGCGACGCGCCATGGAGAGGAAGACGGGTGCACGTGGACTTCGCACGATCCTAGAAAATGTGCTGCTCGATACGATGTACGACTTACCGTCGTCGACGAGCGCAAAGAAAGTGGTCGTGGATGAAGCCGTCGTCACGGGCGAGACCCAGCCTTATGTGATTTACGAGTCGGAAGAATCGCCGACCGTGAACCTCGAACAGCAGCAACCGCCGAGACCGACAGGATCCGACGGAGCCTAGACACTTAAGCGTTACCTGGCTTGAAATCGTAGCTACCGGACTTATCTCCGATAGCATCATTTGCATGAGGTAAATCCCGGTGTCTGAAGAAGAACTGGTCCCTGAATTGAAACTGGAAGATGACTCGCACGGTGTGCCGGTCCTGCCGTTGCGTGACGTTGTTGTCTATCCCCATATGGTTATCCCGCTGTTTGTTGGCCGCGACAAATCGATCGTCGCGCTCGACAAAGCCATGCTTGCCGGCAAGCGCATCCTGCTTGTCGCGCAGAAAGCGGCAGATAACGATGACCCGCAACCATCTGATTTATATGAAGTTGGTACGCTGGCGACGATCCTCCAGTTGTTGAAGTTGCCGGACGGCACGGTCAAGGTACTGGTCGAGGGCTCCGAGCGAGCGCTCATTGACCGCATTAATGTCGGTGACCACTTCTCGGCTGAGATTTCGATGCTTGCCGAAGACGATCGTCACGACGAACGTGAGATCGATGTTCTCGTACGCGCGATCATTGCGCAGTTCGAGCAATACGTGAAACTGAACAAGAAGGTGCCGCCCGAGATTCTCACCTCGTTGTCCGGCATCGACGAACCGGGTCGTCTCGCCGACACGGTTGCCGCCCACATGGCACTCAAACTCTCTGAGAAGCAGCGCGTCCTCGAGATCCAGGACGTGAAATCACGGCTCGAGCAGATCCTCGGCATTATCGAAGGTGAGATCGATGTGCTGCATATCGAGAAACGCATTCGTGGTCGCGTCAAACAGCAGATGGAAAAGAGCCAGCGCGAGTACTATCTGAATGAGCAGATGAAGGCCATTCAGAAAGAGCTCGGCGAGATGGAAGACGCGCCGAACGAACTCGGTGATCTTGAAGTCAAGATCGAAAAAGCAGGCATGACGAAGGAGGCAAAAGAAAAAGCCACCTCCGAACTGAACAAATTAAAGCTGATGTCACCGATGTCCGCCGAGGCGACCGTCGTACGCAATTACATCGACTGGTTGCTGAAGGCGCCGTGGAAGAAACGCAGCAAGGTTCTGAAGGACCTCAAGCGCGCCGAAGAGGTGCTCGAAGAGGATCACTACGGGCTCGAGAAGGTCAAGGAGCGAATCCTCGAATACCTGGCCGTACAGCAGCGCGTAAGGCGCCTCAAGGGCCCGATCCTGTGCCTCGTAGGGCCACCAGGCGTCGGCAAGACCTCGCTCGGGCAGAGTATTGCCCGTTCGACGAATCGCAAGTTCGTGCGCATGAGCCTCGGCGGCGTGCGTGACGAGGCCGAGATTCGTGGTCATCGCCGCACCTACATTGGCTCGATGCCCGGCAAGATCATTCAGAACCTCGGCAAGACCGCCGTGCGTAATCCGCTGTTCCTGCTCGATGAGGTCGACAAGATGGCCATGGACTTCCGTGGTGATCCGTCATCGGCATTGCTCGAAGTACTCGACCCGGAACAGAACTCGACATTCCAGGATCATTACCTCGAGGTCGACTTCGACCTGTCCGACGTCATGTTCGTTTGCACCGCAAACACGCTGAATATTCCGGCACCGCTGCTCGACCGGATGGAAGTCATCCGTATCCCGGGTTACACGGAAGACGAAAAGCTCAACATTGCGTTGCGTTACCTGGTTCCGAAGCAGATGAAAGAGAACGGCCTGAAGAAAAAGGAGCTGCATATCTCCTCGAGCGCCTTACTCGATATCATCCAGCATTACACGCGTGAATCGGGCGTTCGCAACCTTGAGCGCGAGATATCGAAGATCTGCCGCAAGGTCGTCAAATTACTTCTCCTGAAGCCGCGCGACACGCGCGTGTCGGTCACGCCGAGGAGCATCGAAAAGTACCTCGGTGTGCGTCGTTTCCGCTACGGCAAGGCCGAGGACAATGATCAGGTCGGGCAGGTTACCGGTCTCGCCTGGACCGAGGTCGGCGGTGAGCTGCTCACCATCGAAGCGGCCATTGTTTCGGGCAAAGGCAAGCACACTTACACGGGTCAATTGGGCGAAGTCATGACCGAATCGATCCAGGCCGCAATGACCGTTGTACGCTCGCGAAGCAACATTCTGGGCATCGATGAGGACTTCTATCAGAAGCTGGATGTGCACATTCACGTGCCTGAAGGGGCCACTCCGAAGGACGGTCCGAGTGCGGGAGTTGGCATGTGTACTGCACTGGTGTCTGCATTAACCGACATCCCCGT
>CALZHX010000084.1 GCA_945787435.1 uncultured Woeseiaceae bacterium | reverse complement strand
TGCTACCACGCGATAGGCGTCGAAGAACGGGCGGAGGATCAGATGTGCGAGGTGCGGCCGAGAGCGCTCGAACCAACGCTCGAGCTGCTCCCGAGTCACGACCGGCTCCCGCACCTGCTGCCCCACCCAGTCGGGATCGAAGAGCGCGACTTCGGCCCGCAGCTCCTCGTTGAACTCGGCGCGTGACGCAAAAAAGAACTCGAATTTGAGAAGCTGCCTGAGGCTCATCGCGTAGTTCCAGATCGATTCGCGCAAATCGCCCACGCAATGCTCTCGTGCCATGAATGTCGCAAGCTCGGCGATCGCGCGATTCACCAAGAGGTGGATCAGGGTGTTGCGATAGAACGCGGCGACCAGATGCTGCTCGGGTGCGATGTACCAGACGGTTTGGTCGCCGCCGGTAAATCGGTTGAGCACGCCCGATTCGGTGAGCTTGTCGAGCGTACTGGTGATCCACCCTGCATCTTCGAGCTGCGCCCCCAAGGTGGTTGGCGTCGTCGGGTGGTCTCTGAGGTAGCTCAGGATGGGCGCCACGGCGTCGAGCGTTTCGTCGAGCGTAAGCGCGCGCTCGGCGCCCAAGAGCGCGAAGGCGACGATTGCCGTCGGGATGGCCGGGGTTGCGCGGTTGATCCGGTGGCATACCTCGACGGCGAAACGCTCGACTTCTTTCCCCTCGGCGCGGGGGTCGCGCTCGATTTCCTCGAGGCGCGCCCGCATCCCGATGGGCTCGCCGAAATCGATGCGGACTCCGCTCATGCGGCCCGGCTGCGTCCGCGCAAACCTCAGCAGCCAGGCGAGGCCTTCGGGCTTTTTGCTTCCGCCCAGGGACTCCGCGGTCATCGAGGCCACTTCCGCAAGCTGCTCGTACACGACCGAGACGGGAACCACCATGGCGTCCGGGCCTTCGCTGGCACGCACCGCGTCGACCACATAGCGCAACGCGCCGTAGCGAGGTGGACGAAGCTTCCCGGTTCGGCTCCGGCCGCCTTCGATCGACCAGCTCAGGTTCTGCCCCGTTTCGACGAGGTGCCCGAGATAGGAGCGAAGCGCAAAGCGGTAGACCGGGTTGTCGTGCGTGTCTCGGCGAATGTAGAGAACGCCCGCGCGTCGCAGAATCGGCCCGATCGGCCAGAAGTCGAGGTTGTCGCCACCAAGGACATACGCTGGCCGGATGCCGGCCTCTTGGGCGACCTGCTCCAGGTAGAACATGTCGAGGTAGGAGCGGTGGGACGGAAGCCAAATGAGGGCGTGCTCCTTGTCGAGCTCCCGCAGCTTGGCCAAGGACTCGCGGTCGACGTCGATCCGGTAGCGGCGCGAGAGAATCGCACCCATGCCTCGGTAGGCAGCCGTCGCTGCGGCGTCGTGCCGAGCAATCATCTCGCCGAACGCGCGCACGGCGAGCCTCTCGAGCTTCGGCAGCGGCTCTTGGAGCTCCTCGGTGAGCTTGACCAGGCCGCTGTGAAAGCGCTCGCCCTGCATGATGGTTGCAATGGTGGCCTCCACGATCAGGTTCCTTTCCATGACTCGCCGAGGATCGCGATGTAGTCGTTTCGGACTCTGCGGATTGCATCGTCGAGCGTATCGTGTGTCCATGACGAGGTATCGACCGGCGGGAGGATCACGGCTTCGACGACCGCCGGCCGAACCACGAGAGCGCCTTTGGGTAGTGCGTCGAGGACGTTGCGAAACACCACGGGAACGACGGGCACGCCCGCGTCCATGGCCAAGTGGAATGCGCCCTTCTTGAATGGGCCAACGGCGGTCGTGGTCGAGCGGGTGCCTTCGGGGGCAATGATCAGGGAGCGCCCGTGGCGAAGCGCTTCCACTGCCGGGCCGAGGGCTTCAATTGCTTTCGCGGTGTTCGAGCGATCGACGAACACCGCGCCGGCGGCCCTGAATAGGGGGCCAAAAATCGGGTTGTGACGAAGCTCTTGCTTGGCGATGCCGGTGAAATCTCGGCGCAGAAGCTTGAGCATCAAGACCAGCTCGAGCCCGCTTTGATGATTGAAGATGAACACCGCAGGACGATGCGACCAAAGGTGCTCCTGGCCCTCGACCCGCAGGTCGATCCCCGCAGCCGACGCGGCCAGATCTCCCCAGACCGACCCCATGACGTTGATCGCTTCGCGCTTCGAGCGGTTGAGGAGCCCGGCAGCGACGCCGAACCCCACCGAAGGCGCGAGGCTCCCATAGAGCAGCCCGGTGCGAACGACGTCACCCATCGTCGGCCTGCCGCGGCTGGTGAAGCGGCGCACGGGCCACTGCCGCTCCTTGGCGATCTGCGCGAGCTTTCGATTCGGATTCAACGGGCGAGGACGACCCACGATGTCGAACAGCGGCAGGTCCTCGTGGCTGTCGGAATAGAAGTAGCTCTCGTCGAGGTCGAGGTCGTACTTCGCCGCGAGGCTCCGCCCGGCAATCGCCTTTCCTTCGCCGTAGCAGGTCGGCTTCACGACTTTGCCGTTGAGGATTCCATCTTCGACGCCGAGCTGGGTGTAAAGGAGTTGCTCGATTCCCAACTCGCGCGCGACTGGCTCGGCTTGGTAGCGGGTTGCCGAAGTGATGATCGCGACCGTGTGGCCCATGTCCT
>CALZHX010000083.1 GCA_945787435.1 uncultured Woeseiaceae bacterium | reverse complement strand
GTCAACAAAGAATCCCGTCCTCGGCCTCCCCGGACCTCACCGATGATCGGGGGACCGGCACGACGGGGTGATTGTCGACCGAAGTAAAGCGCAGCGTCAGCGAGCCATGAGGGAGATAACACCCCGAGTGCCGTGTCGTGCGCTGGGCCTGTGCGATAAGCCCGAGCGCCGTGTCGTGCGCTGGGCTTCGGTCCTGTGTGATATGCCCCGTTGCGCCGTGTCGTGCAGAAAACGTTTACAGGCTTGCTGCGATTCCGTCCTCGGGATTCGGGTATTTCAGTTTCACGCCCAGCACGTCGCGCATCTTCTGCGTGTCGACGCGGCGTGATTCGCCGAGAAACGACATTCGCATCGGCGAGAACTCGCGCCGGGCGTCTTGCATACTGATTGTCGGCGGCGCCGGCAGTTCGCACTGACGGGCCACCTCGTTCGCAAACCAGGTTGATGTACGGTGGTCACCGTCGCCAACGTTGTAAATGCCGGCGGGTACGTCGTTCGACATTGCGGCGACGCAACAGGCAGCCAGGTCGTCGACATGAATGCGATTGCCAGGTCCGGCATCCTCTTCTTCAATGGTCGACGACCCTTCGCGCAGGCGCTCAATTCCGAGTCGACCAGGACCATAGATGCCCGGAACCCGAAGCACCACCGCCGAGCAGCGCCTTTCAGCGGCCCAGGAACGCAATGCGTCTTCGGCAGCAACCCTTCTTGCTGCACGTTCGGAGCCCGGACTAGTGGGCGTTTCCTCGCTAACTGTCGTACCACCGTGATCGCCATACACACCGGTCGTACTGATATAGACGAATCTCGTTGGCGAAGGATCGAGCACATCCAGCAGGCGCTGCAGCCGAACGTCAGATTGCGATTCACGCGACGGCGGTACCGTGTACAGCACGGTGTACGAATCAGGCAGATCGATCGACAGGGGACTGTCTTTATCGAGGTCGTGATCGCTGCGCGTCAGGCCTCGGGCATCGTTGTCCTGTTCAAGAAATCGCGCGCCAAGGTATCCGACACCAACAACCAGTGTCGACCAGCTCACGCTGTGTCCGGTTCGAGATGCGGGATCGCCGTCAGAGGACTGGCTGCAACCATGCCGAGTCCCTGGCGGTATGCGTCCGCAGCAGCATCCGTCTCCCCGAGCTGCGTCAGCAAGCGACCGTATTCCTGGTAGGCCTCGGGTGTTGGCCGCAGGGCAATCACCGTTTCCAGGTAGCTGCGGGCCTTGCCCCATAGTTCGTTGCGCAGGCAAAGGCGGGCGGCCGCAAGTAACAGGTCCACGTCGTCGCCGTGCTTGGTAAGCCAGCCTTCAGCGCGCTTCAGTTGTTTGCTGGGATCAGGGCCCTCAACCAGGCCAAACAAACGCACAAGCGGCGCGCGCCATTCGGTCTTCAGCGCGGCGGCGAGGTCTTTCTCGGCCTTGTCGTGCAGGCCGACTCGCATCAGAGCCATGTAATACGAGTCAAGCAGCGCGGTCTCGGTCCGGAGTTGTTTAATGACTGATTTCCACTCGGCTATGACCGCCTCGCCATCCGCGGCATTTTCGAGATTTTCCGTGTGCACGCGAATGGCCCATTTGTCGAGCCTGTCCTGGTCTACGCGGCCTTGTTTCCGCAGTCGCGGCAGTATTTCTGCAAGATTCGTCCAGTCCTTGAGCCGAAAATACAGACGGCCAAGAAGTGCGAGGGCATAGCTGTGATCCTTGGAGTTCTCCTCGATGCGGCGCAGAGTTGCCAAAGCCTGCTCGTACTGTTCGCGGTCGAGCTGCAGCTCCGCCTGCGTCAGCAGCACGGCATTTGCCGCCTCCGGCGTATGTTCGTAGGCAAGCTTGAGCCACTCGTCACGGCGCTCATCCTTGCCTTGCAGGTGCGCAGCGCGCGCGGCCTGCAGGTAGTTGAAGAGTGGTGTATCGCTCGTGCTCGCAGCTCGGGCTAACAGTTTTTCACCGCGTGCGAAATTGCCTTCGGCAACCTCGATCATGCCACGTGTGAGTTTCACGCCGGCACGCCCCGAACGATAGCGGCCTGCGGCCTCGCCCAACCGTTTCGGCGCCTGCACCAGGCGGCGTATCAACCAGACCGACATCACGAGAAGAACGGCGAGCCCCAGCAGGACCGGGACCGACATTTCGATCAGGTAGCCGCGGAAATTGATCGCGACGTAGCCCGGATCGCCAAGCAGGAAATGTGCAGCGAACGCACTCAGTATCACCGCGACGACAACAATGGACGCGAATTTCATTGCGCGGACTCACTGATGCTATTGAACTGCCGCAACAGTCGCAGCGACTCGGAAATATCGGGTGGTGCCACTGCAAACAGGCCGTTGCGAATCTCGGCCAACGTTGCTTTTGCTCCCCGGACCTGTGCGCTTTCCGCGTCGAAATACGTTTCCAGCCACTCGGCAGCATCATCGAGGCTCTGCTCAAAGACGGCCTGTTCGCCGCGCAGCAGCGCCAGTCGGGCAGCTTGCAGTTGCAGCGTCAGGTTGGTGCGCAGGAAATACACAGCATCAGGCGTCATCAACGGCGCGGCGGTCTCATTTGGTGGTGTCACTCTGACAAGCCCGGAAACGGCACCTTTGACAGAAGCCCATGCGCGGTCGGTGCCACTGAGATCAGGGTCAACAGCGGTGTCTTCATCGACACCGCTACCGGCCGCCTGCCGCAGGGGCAGGGAATTCACGACGCGCGCCAGACTCGAAAGCGTCAGCGTGATGCCCTCGATGTCGGGTTTTTCCATGACGTCGAGCGCCGCGAGCTCATCGGAGAGGGCGCGGCGAACCCCGGTAAGCGCAGGATCGGACAGTTGCACGATGCGTTCGTCGGCCATGCCGAGCGCGAGCGCAGCGAGATGCGGATTACCCGCCAACTGCAATTGTGCGTTGGCAATCTGCATGTAGTACTCGGCCTCGGCCAGCAACCAGGTGTTACGGGCGCCGGTCGACACGCCCTGCAACGTGGAGATCGAGTTCTCGAGATTGGACACGCGCGATGGCAGTGAGTCGAGCAAAGAAATACGGTCTTCGAGATTCGCCTGCAAGGTGCTGAGCTCTGATGCAGTGCGCGAATCGGCTTCCGCGAGTTCGGCAAGGCCACGGTCGAGACTCGCCACCGATTCGGTGGACGACGCGAGCCGGCTTCTGAGCTCGGCGAGCGAACTGGCGCTCTGGGCTGCGGCGCTCTCGGCACGCCAGTCCTCGAAGATCAAGTAGCCGATACCGGCTGCAGCAATCAATGCAATGAACAGCGCCAGCCAGGCAATGCCGCCCGAGCCCTTCTTGTCCGCGGCTGCGGTGTCAGGCGCAGGCAGGGACGCGGGTTCATCCTCTGTCTTGTCGACGACAAGTTCGCCCTCGTCAGGAAATTCAGCGTCTTTTTGTTCGTCTTCGTTGCTCATCGGGATATCCGGGTCAGGGGTTTTTGCACGCCAGGACCGCATCGATTATATCGTTGACGTGCGGTCCTTTTGCGAGTGTTGTCTGTACACCAGGCAGTGCCACCGCGGCTTCTTGTACCACACGCCGGGCGGGGGTCACCAGCGACGTATGTACGAGAAGCTCCCGGCACTCGCGCGGCAGTATCTTCAATAGGTTCTGTAGTGATTCTACGCTCATGATAGTGACGACATCGACCTTCCCGGCCTGCCATTGTTCCGTGATCCTGGCCAGCTCTTCATCCGAGTATTCGGGGATCTGGCGGCGATAAACAGACAGGTACTCGACGATTGCACC
Organism: uncultured Woeseiaceae bacterium; assembly: GCA_945787435.1. Classification (GTDB taxonomy): domain Bacteria; phylum Pseudomonadota; class Gammaproteobacteria; order Steroidobacterales; family Woeseiaceae; genus UBA1847. The sequence goes on along the minus strand of CALZHX010000083.1, from coordinate 8,004 downwards.
GCGTACCCGCAAGGTTTGCGCCAGTAGCTCGCGTCCGACATTACCGCGAACGATACGGATTACCTTGCCGTGCACCTCTTGCAGTTCCTCTGCCTGGAGCAGGTGTTCACTGTCAAAGCCGTCAACGGATTGGATGTCCACTTCGCGGCCATGACGTCGGGCGGCGATTGCCGTGGCCGGGCCGATAACAGCGATTCTTGCGGTACCTGCGTGTGCCAGGCCCAGGCGTATGGCGTTTGCGCTGACAAATATTGCGATATCCGGCTCAAGCAGGCTTGCGACGTCATTTTCGATTTTGGCCGTATCGTGCGCAATAACTTCCATCACCGGGAGTTCTATGGCAATACCGCCCTTTTGTGTAATTGCGGCGACGAAGTCAGTCGCCTGGTGTTTTGGCCGGGTGATGAGCACGCCGATGCCGTCGAGTTCGTTGTCAGCCATTGGATGCCGTCACATCGGCGAGCAACTCGCCGGCGCCGCTCGCGAGCAGTCGATTGGCGAGTTCAACACCGAGGTTTTCCGCCTCAACAACCGGGCCCTGTACGGAATCGCGTATCGATTCACTGCCGTCTGGCATGGCAACAAGCGCGGTTACCGTGATTGCCGAGCCGTCAATGACCGCATGTGTCGCGACCGGCGATTGGCAACTGGCATCGAGTGTTTTTGCTATAGCACGTTCTGCCGCTGTAGTTTGTGCCGTCGGCGCATGATTCAGGTGCTCCAGGGCGGCTCTCAGCTCGGCATTGTTCGCAAGACACTCGATACCAATAACACCTTGTGCCGCGGCCGGAAGCATCTCGTCGGGCGTGAACTGCTGGCTGATGTAATGTTGCAGTCCAAGTCGTTCCAGTCCCGCCGCGGCGAGGATGATAGCGTCGTAATCGCCGTTGTCGAGCTTGGACAAACGGGTATTGACGTTACCTCGCAGTGGTTCAATCAATACGTCGGGGCGCATGATTTTTAGTTGTGCCTGGCGCCGCAGGCTCGAACTGCCGATGCGAGCACCTTCGGGCAGCGCGCTGAGAACACAACCGTTGCGGCCGACAAACGCATCGGCATGGTTCGCACGCTCAAGAACAGCGGCGATGCAAAAGCCGTCGGGCATTTCGGCCGGCACGTCTTTCATCGAGTGCACCGCTATGTCGGCGTCCCCCGCCTGCATTGCGATCTCGAGCTCTTTTATGAACAAGCCCTTGCCGCCGATTTTCTGCAGGCTCTTGTCGAGGATTTCATCGCCTCGGGTGGACAGTGGCACCAGGTCGACAGAGTCAACCTCTGGAAGTGCGTTGAGTGCGTCGGCAACGTGTTCTGCCTGCCAGAGCGCTAATGCGCTCTTGCGCGTTGCGATACGGATTTTCAAGACGGACTACCCTCCTTTGAGACGCCGGCGAACGGTCGCCAGGTGACGCCGGCTGACAACCAGTTCGTCGTCAGGGGTATTGTCCTCGTCCAGGGCGGTATTGCGCAACATGACGAGTGTTCTGCCGTCGGCAGTCTTCTCGAGTTTCTCGATCATGTCGACCGCGACCAGCGCGCCGCGGTGGATGCGCACGAAGCGGTTGGCGAACTCTTCCTCGAGCGACTTGAGTGAGTCGTCGATGAGGTCTTCGCCGCTGGCGTGGTGTACGACCACGTATTTCTGGTCGGCGCTGAAAAAGCGGATGTCGTCTAGCGGAATCAGGCGCAGCTCATCATGCAGGCGCGCACAGACGTGGTTTCGCTGGCTTTCGAGCTTTGAGCCAACCACCAGTTCGTTAAGCATCTGGCCACTCAGGCGGCTCGCGTGTTCGATCGCGCGCTGCAGGCGCTCGCGCCTGACGGGCTTGAGAACGTAGCCGATAGCACGGGCATCAAACGCGTCTATGGCGTATTCGTCGTAGGCCGTTGTAAAAACGACGGCCGGCGGCTGCTGCATCGCGTTGAGGTGGTGCGCCGTCTCAATACCATCGACGCCGGGCATGCGAATGTCCAGGAGAACGATCTCGGGCGCGACTTTCGCGGCAATCGCGATAGCTTCCTCCCCGTTTGCCGCTTCGCCAACGACCTCGTGGTTGCCAAAATCGTCGACAAGCTGCCGCAGGCGGTCGCGTGCAGGTTTCTCGTCGTCGACAATCAGGATTTTCATGTCAGCGTCTCATGCGGGAATCGCAACCTCACGGCGTAGGCTGACTCACCTTCTTCTACCTCGACCATGGCGCGGTTGCCGTAGGCCAGCTCGAATCGCTGGCGAATATTGGCGAGGGCCATCTGGTTGCCGCCCTTCGCACGTTTCTCGCCCGTAGCGACCGGATTCGAAATGCTGATCTCTATGTAATTGTCGTCACGCCGTCCCGCGACCAGGACTTCTCCGCCGCCAGGCAGAAGTTCGATACCGTGGTAGATCGCGTTTTCGAGCAGTGGTTGAATCGTAAGGCTCGGGATCAACGCACGCATCGGCAGGTCGGCGACATCCCAGCGGACCGTAAGCCGATCACCAAGGCGCAGCTTCTCGATGCGCTGATAGATCGCCGCGACTTCGAGCTCCTCTTTTAACGAGGTGCGATCGCCTGAGCCGCCAAGATTGGCACGCAGCAGATCCGAGAGATCTTCAACCGCTTCCTCGGCTTGCTGCGGGTCCGTGCGCGTCAAAGACGCAATCGTGTTCATGCTGTTGAACAGAAAGTGCGGGCGTATCAAGGCTTGCAACGCACTGATACGGGCCTGCGCCTCAAGGACAATGCTGCGACGCCACTCGCTGGATACATAGAGATAACGCATGGCCAGTGCGATGACGATTGAACTGATGGCAAACGTCCGCAAGATAAATAGATGGTGGGCCTCATGAATCGTGATGAAGTCCGGAAAAGCGAGCGATAGCTGGAATGACAACTCGGCGAGCACGAGACAGACCAGTTCGAGAATCAGGAAGCTCAGTACAAATGCGCGTGAGGTGCCGGCACTTTCGAGGAACGTGCGAAACAGGCACATGACGGCGCAACTCAGTATGGCGAGCCACTGCACGAACAGCGACGTTCTTGCGAGTTCGACAAGGAACAGTTCCGGAATGGTATGGGCAGCGAGTGTCAACAGGATCGCGATGAGCTCGGCGATCAGGACGACTACGAAGACCGTGCTGGCGGCACAAAAGTCAGGCAAATAGGCCTGCGATCCTTTGTCCTGGGAATCAGGTGCTGCGCTCAAGCGAAACGCTCCTCAACATAGGAGCCTGAATTGTACCGTGTCGGAGCGCGGTGGGCCGTTAAGAGCCGCAATATTCCTGAATCTGACCCTCAACTCGCGAACGTGCCGCCATGATCTCATCTTCACTGAGGTACGCACGCTCACCAGCATCGTCTTCCGTGTAAAGACGTTGTGAACGCAGGAAGGACTCGAGCTGGGAGCGATACTGCGCGCATTTTTCCTGGCGAGCCTGCTGTTCTGCGCGAACCTCTTCCCTGGTCATTTTGGGCGGTGCCTCCGATGCAACCTGGCGGGACGCAGCCCTGGCCTTGCGGTCAGCATCGAGACGAGCCTGGACCACAGTGTTATCTGTATTCCTGGACCGGATGTCGACATGCTCCATTTGCGTCTCACCGACAGGACGATCTTCGTAATGGACGTTACCGTCCTCGTCGGTCCATTTGTAGATCTCGGCGGCAACGGCCAGTCCGCTGGCCATCAGGGCAGCGCAGGCAATGGTGATTGGTAGCCGATAATTCATCATCGAAATGTCCCGTTTCGCGGATTCAACAATAAGGCATTAAACCATGCCAGTTGGCAATATGTTGTGACAGCAGTCACATCGAATTTTGTGCAGTCGTACCAAGCTTATGACCAAAAAAAAGCGGGCCCGAAGGCCCGCCAAGGTCTTGCTTTGAGGGGAACTTTACATATCCGGCTACTCGGCCGCCGAAAACTCGGGGTAGGCCTCGAGGCCGCACTCCGAGATATCGACGCCTTCGTACTCTTCCTCTTCCGAGACGCGGATACCAACGGTCTTTTTGAGCAGGAACCAGACAATGAAGCTCGTGATGAACACCCAGGCGAAGATTGTGATCATTCCTACGACCTGAGTACCGAACTGGCCCCAGAAATTGCCACCGTTGTTGGTAAATGAGACGGCTAGTAACCCCCAGATACCAACAACGCCGTGCACCGAGATCGCACCAACCGGGTCATCAATCTTCAGCTTATCGAGAGTCACAATCGAGCCAACAACGAGCAGGCCGCCGACAGCACCGATCAGTGTTGCGGCCAGCGGCGTTGGCGTCAGCGGTTCGGCCGTGATCGCAACGAGTCCGGCGAGCGCACCGTTGAGAGCCATCGTCAGGTCAGCCTTGCCGAACCAGATGCGCGACAACAACAGCGCAAAGACCAGTCCACCAGCGGCTGCCATGTTGGTATTGACGAACACGAGCGCGACGGCGTTGGCTTCACCAACGTCAGAGACCTTGAGTTCCGAGCCACCGTTAAAGCCGAACCAGCCGAGCCAAAGAATCAGGGTACCGAGCGTCGCGAGCGGCAGGTTACAGCCGGGTATGGCGTTGACCTGGCCACTGGCCCCGTACTTGCCCTTTCGGGCACCGAGCAACAACACGCCGGCAAGTGCGGCCGCCGCACCGCAAAGATGTACAACGCCTGAGCCCGCGAAATCGAGAAAGCCCATTTCATTCAGGAAGCCGCCGCCCCATTTCCAGAAGCCCTGCATGGGATAAATGAACCCTGTCAGGACAACCGCAAACGCGAAGAACGACCAGAGCTTCATGCGCTCGGCAACCGCGCCGGAGACAATTGACATCGCAGTCGCGACGAACACGACCTGGAAGAAAAAGTCGGACAGGTTCGAGTAATACGCGTCGCCAGCCAGAACGTCCGCGACTTCGTTGTCGCCCTTGCCGAGCAGGCCGCCGCCGAGCTGAAAGAAGCCACCGACATAGTCCTCACCCGGGTACATGATTGTGTAGCCCACAAGCATGTACATGATGCAGGCGATCGAGTAGAGACCGACGTTTTTAGTAAGAATCTCGGCCGTGTTTTTTGCACGAACGAGGCCGGCTTCCAGCATCGTGAACCCGGCAGCCATCCACATGACCAGGGCTCCACAGACCAGGAAGTAAAAAGTATCAAGGGCGTAAGCCAGCTCAGTGACCTGCCCCGCTACGGTTGCTAAATCATCCACGAGAATTTCCTCCGCTTATTCGTGTCATCAAACCGCTTCGGCGCCGGTTTCACCGGTGCGAATGCGAATGGCTTCGGATATCTCGGAGATAAAGATTTTGCCGTCTCCGATTTTCCCCGTTCGTGCTGTATTGGCGATGGCTTCGACGACCTGTTCAGCAACCGCGTCGTCAACGGCCAATTCAATCTTGGCCTTCGGCAGGAAGTCGACGACGTATTCGGCGCCACGGTACAACTCCGTGTGCCCTCGTTGACGACCGAAGCCCTTGACCTCGGTAACCGTAATGCCCTGAATGCCGACCTCAGCGACGGCCTGGCGGACGTCGTCGAGTTTGAACGGCTTGATGATCGCAGTGATCATTTTCATATCAGTTCCCCTTGTGAGTTACAGATCGAACGACTTGCCGATCGTTAAGATGAGGGCCTGCTCCTCCTCACCGATGGCGTTGTCGTCGGTCAACAGAAAGCTAAAACCGAAATCAACTTCCTTGAAATCAAAGTCGTAACCGAGCTGTACGTAGTCGCCGGAAAAGTCGTCCTGGAACGTGCCGTACTGGCCCCAGAATCCGTTGTGCTCGACAGTGGCCGAGTAGAACTGATAGTCGAGCGTTCCGCCCTCGGCGTCGTACTCACCGATCGCGGCGTCGATGGTCAGCCAACCGTATCCGGCACTCAGGTTGATTTCCTGGTAGGTGTCGTCGAAGTCGCCTGTGTAGTAGTAGCCGGTGACGCCAATGCCGTAGCTGAAGTCACCAGCAGAGCCGGCGAAGCCGCCATAGACGTCCACTTCGAGGCCGTCTCCTGCGATGTCGCCACCCACATCTGCTACCCAGGTGCCAGCGTAAAAGCCGGAATCGGATTCGTAGTCGATGCCTCCCGATGCAGAGGCGCTCTTCTGGAATATTCCGCGGAAGTAATAATCGCTGGCAAAGCCGAGGTTGGCGGACCACTCGGCGTTGGCAATTCCGCTGGCTGCCAGCAGTGCGGCCACGATGCCGGTTTTACAGATTGTTTTCATGTTGCATTGCTCCCAAAAAATAAGTGATAAATCCAATTCACCACTCCTATAGCAGGATGCGTGCCAAGATAGGAATTACGTTGTGGAACAATCACTTGGAGAAAGCTGAATCGGGTGGCCGCTCCTTCTTGGAGCACGAAAATACGTACATGCACCAATTTAGTGAGCTGGCGTTTCGCGCAACTCTGGGGTATCAAGCAGACATGAGTGACAATTCCATAGAAGACCTCGCGAGGCGACTCGCGGAAGCTGTGCCGGAGGGCCTGCGAAGCGTCCGCAAAGACCTCGAGGACAATTTTCAATCCGTCCTCAAATCCGGACTCAGCAAACTCGAGCTCGTGACACGAGAGGAGTTTGAGGTGCAGGAGGCAGTGCTGCTGCGCGCGCGAGAGAAGCTAGAGGCACTTGAGGCGCGCCTGAAAGAACTCGAAAAATAGGGTCAGAGCCCTTTTCAAAAAGGGCTCTGACCCCGTCCGAATACAGGCCATGGAGGGCCGCAGTGAGTCTTGCCATCCTGAGGAGCCGGGCACAACTCGGCACTGATGCGCCGCCGGTCACTATCGAGGTTTTTCTGTCAGGCGGGTTGCCGTCGTTCTCGGTAGTCGGCATGCCGGAAACGGCTGTGCGCGAAAGCAAGGACCGGGTACGCGGCGCGATCCTGAGCTCCAGGCTCGACTTTCCACAGTCGCGAATAACGGTGAGCCTCGCGCCGGCAGACATGCCGAAAGCCGGCGGTCGCTTCGACCTTGCCATCGCGCTGGGAATCCTCGCGGCCAGCAAGCAAATCAAACTTGATGGACTCGCTGCGACGGAAATCTATGGTGAGCTCGCGTTGAGCGGCGACATCAGGAAGGTGCCTGGTATTCTACCCGCCGCCTTGAAGGCGGCGGACGCCGGATTCGGGATTCTTGTTCCTGACGAAAACAGGACAGAGGCGGCTCTTGCCGACGTGGATGCGAGCGCGGCATGCAGTTTGCTGCAAGTTGTAAATCACCTGTCCGGAGAAGAGCCATTACGCCCTGTTGATGCAGCACAGCCTGAAGCGCCGATGTTCGACGAGCCGGATTTGTCGGATGTGAAAGGTCAGAGCGCGGCAAAGCGAGCACTCGAGGTCGCTGCAGCTGGAGGGCACAACATCCTGTTCGTCGGACCACCCGGTACGGGCAAGAGCATGCTGGCGCGCCGCTTGCCCGGGATACTGCCGCTAATGACGGAATGCGAGGCGCTGGAAACGGCGGCGATCGATTCGGTATTGGGTATTTCGCTGGACCTCGGTCGCTGGCGGCGACGGCCTTTTCGTTCACCCCATCACACGTCGTCTGCGGCCGCAATTGTGGGCGGCGGACGTGGGCCACAGCCTGGCGAGATATCGAGGGCGCACAACGGCGTGTTGTTTCTCGACGAGTTGCCGGAGTTCAATCGCAACGTTCTTGAGGTTCTGCGCGAACCCCTGGAAACGGGATCCATCACGATCTCGCGCGCGACGCGTCAGGCCGAATTCCCGGCAGATGTGCAGCTGATCTGTGCCATGAACCCTTGCCCATGCGGCTACCTCGGGGACAAGTCCGGCGAGTGCGGCTGCAGCGCTGACAGAGTTGTGAAATACCGGGGCAAAATATCGGGTCCGTTGATGGATCGAATCGACATCCAGGTTGAGGTCGGCCGGCCACCAAAGGAGGTGCTGCGTGCCAGTGCCCGGAAGGGCGAGCCAAGCGGTGACGTGGCCGATCGCGTGGCGGCTGCAAGGCAACGGCAATTGCAACGCGGTGGCAGGTGCAATGCGAGGCTCAAAGGCACAGCTCTCGAAAAGCATTGCGACCTGAAGGGTG
>CALZHX010000082.1 GCA_945787435.1 uncultured Woeseiaceae bacterium | reverse complement strand
TCGGAAACCCTCGATCGAATCATCAACATGTTCCCGCAGGAACAGCATGGGCAGGTGTTCATGGACCTCGCGCACTACATGCGCGCCATTCTCTCGCAGCGGCTCGTGCGTTCTCGCAGCGGCAAACTCGTAGCCGCCGTCGAGCTCATGTTGAACACGCCGCACATCAAGGACCTGATGCTCAAAGGCGATATCGCAGCGGTGAAGGATGCGCACAAGGACAGTGGTGAGCAGGGTATGAAGACATTCGACGATGCGCTGCTGGACCTCTACAAGGCTGGCACGATCACGCTCGAAGAGGCGATGTCGCATGCCGATTCCAGGGCCAACCTCGAAGCCAAGATCAACTTCGGCGGCTAGTGGCAAGGGCCGCCCACCACGGGTGTGCCCCCTTCGGTTGATAGCCCACGCCCTCAGCGGGCACACTCATGTCGGACGACCTTCAGTTCCAGACGACTGTTGTGGCGTCGAAGACGGGGCCGTCAACGCAAACACGCTGCATCGCCGGGCCGTCGGGCGTCGCAATCTCTACGGTGCAGCCCGCACAACCACCCACGGCGCAGGCCATGAATTCCTCCAGCGATACCTGGCAAGGTACGTCGTATTGTGCGGCCAATGCGGCGACAGCTTTGAGCATGGGTGTCGGCCCGCAGGCAAAAATTTCCACTTGCCTGCGTTCGTCTGCGCCCAGGCCCTGTAGCCACTTGTCTGCGAGATCGGTGACGTAGCCGCGATAGCAACCGTCGAAACCAGACAAGCTCGTCAGTCGTGTGGGCACTCCCCAGCCTTCGAGCAATGGCATCGTACTGCTGATGTCGTTGTCCAGCCAGGACATTTCGATGCGGGATTTCTCCAGGCTAAACGGAAACGGCAGCTCGGACCCGAGAATCGCCAGCGGCGCCCATTTCTCGTCCAGCAGAGATTCTGCAAGAAACACTATGGGCGGAATTCCTACTCCGCCGCCAATCAAAAGGCATTTCGGCCGTGTAGGTGAGGGCCTGAAGGGTTGCCCGACAGGCCCCAGCACATTGATTGTGTCGCCGGGTTTCTTATCGGCAAGCAAATGCAGCCCCTCGCCAACGATCTTGTAAAGAACCTCTATCCAGTCATCGGCTGCGCGCATAATAGACAGTGGGCGTCGCATCGGGAGCGTTGCGTCGCAGGTGACGTGAACGAAACTGCCCGGTATTGCGGCCGCGGCACACTTTGGCGCACGGATACGCATGATGAACTGCTCGCCAGGATACGTCTGGGTCGAGATCAATTCGCCATCTTCGACGAACAGGGTCCCGCGGTTGCTCTGTGCTTTCTTTTGCGCCGCTGTTGTCAACGCCTGTCCATCGACTTGCAGACCCGTTCGAGTACAGCCATGCGCACGGCGACACCGTTGGCAACCTGTCGCGTGATGGCAGATGCCCGGCTGTCGGCGAGTGCCGATTCGATTTCAATTCCGCGGTTCATTGGTCCCGGGTGCATGACAATGGCGTCTGACGCGGCGCTCTTCATGCGCTCAGCGCTGATTCCGTAATTGGCGTAATACTCATCAATGCCGGGTATTCCGTCGAGACTGCCTATTCGTTCGCGCTGGATGCGTAATGCCATGACGACATCGGCGTCCCGCAGGCCTTCGTCGAGATTGTCGAGCAGTCGTGCGTTCGGCATTTCGTCAGGGTCGGGCGCGAGCGCCGGTGGTGAAATAAGGCGCAGTTCACCGACTCCGAGCGTCGTCAGACCCTGCGCCGCCGACCTGGCGACGCGCGAATGCATGATGTCACCGACGATTGCGACAGTCAGGTTCTCGAACCGGCCCTTGCGCTGGCGGATTGTCAGAAGATCCAGCAGGCCCTGCGTGGGGTGCGACACTTCGGCTTCGCCGGCATTCAGTATGCTGACGTGATCATCTACGTGACGCGCGATGTACGATGGCACACCCGCACTGGCGTCGCGAACAACCATGATGTCGACATGCATCGCCTGGAGCGTGTAGACGGTGTCAAGGATGCTTTCGCCTTTCTTGCGGGAGGACTGATTGACGTCCAGATTCAGGACGTCGGCACCGAGGCGCTTGCCAGCCAGGTCAAACGATGCGCGCGTGCGGGTACTCGGTTCGAAAAACAGGTTAGCTACAGTGCGCCCCTCGAGCGACTTGCTGCGCGCTGTGGGCTCGCCGGGCTCGGTTACGAAACGCTGGGCATCGTCGAGCAGATCAATGAGTATGGATTTGTCGAGGCCCTGCAAAGTCAGCAAATGGCGCAGGTCGCCATCCGCATTGAGCTGCAGGTTGGCCACGTTTTCGGTCGGGGGGAATGCTTCGATTACTTGCATGGCGAGGCAATCCTACACCTTCGTTCGTCCTGTGAGAAATCGTTCGGCAATGAAAACGGCCGCCGCACTGTCAATCATCTCCTTCGAGATCCGACCGCGGCTTCCGGAGGCCCTGGCGTTTTTCAAAACCGTCTCTGCCTCGATGGAGGTGTACCGCTCGTCGACCGTGTCGATCTTGATCTGATAGCGCCAGAGCTCGCGAATAAACGCTTCGACATGGGTCTGCATTTCGGCCGGTGAGCCATCCGCGTTCATGGGCAGACCAACGATGAGTCGCGACGGCCGCCACTCATTGACGATCGCCGAGATGGCGTCGAAGTCAGGCCCCTGCTCGGTATTGGCAACGACCCCAAGCGGGCTTGCGGATGACGTAACGGACTGGCCGACGGCTACGCCAATACGCCGCAGGCCGAAATCAAATGCGAGTATCGTCTCGGGCGAACCCTGGCCGCTCTCAGGCATGTCCGGCGTCAGGGGAGATCTGGCTGATGTCAATGCCCAGCGTCTGGGCGGCGGACATCCACCTGTCATTGAAAGCTATATCGAAGACGATGGCGGGCGACGCCGGCACGTTGAGCCAGGGAGAAGACCGGAAGCTCGTGACCGTGGAGGTTGCCCCGGGAGCGGGGGGCACCGTGACGCTGGAGGGAGGCACGCTCGAGAGTGGCGACGTGTTCGCCGGCGACAGGGCGGCGATCGGCTACCAGCGCGCCGGTCGTGTGCGCACCAACGCGCGCTGGGAGCGAACGTGGACGAGCGAGCCCCTGCGCCGGGGGCTGCGTGAGGTCCGACGCGCCGAGGTGTCGGTGCTCTTCGGCCTCGTGACACCGACGCTGCGCGCGCGATCCGAGCTCAACCGTTCGAGCGCGGACACGACCTTCAGCGGCAAGCGCTTCACCGAGCTCGGGGCAGAGGCGCGCATCACACCCCCCGGACCCGTGGCCGCGGTCATCGACTACACCCGCCGACTC
>CALZHX010000081.1 GCA_945787435.1 uncultured Woeseiaceae bacterium | reverse complement strand
TCCAGGCGGCGCTTCAACAGCCGGTCGAGCATGTCGTAACTGTTGGACAAGTCGCGACTACTCGAAATGCGCAACTGCAAGACAGGTTGATCGCCGAGCGATCCGGTAAAAATGAATATGCGGCGGATGTCTGCGGGCAACAGGTGCCGGATGCTGTCCACCTTCGCTCGCGCCTCTATGCCCTTGGCGCCCATGCTATGGTCCCAGCCAAACTGGAGGAAGATCTGTGCCTGGCCTTCGTCGGAACTCGAAAACATCTGCTCGACGCCCGACAAAGTAGCGAGTGCCTCTTCAACGGGTCGTGTAATCAGGCGCTCGACTTCCTCTGGTGTCGATCCCGGGTACGGCACCTGAATGAAAATCCCCGGGAACTCGATGTCCGGGAATTTCTCAAGCGGCAACAGCCTTGATGCGATAAGGCCGATCAGTGCGAGCGCGACAAACGTTACAACCGTTGTAACCGGGCGCTGCAGTGCGAATTCGGTGTGTCTCACTGCGCTGCCTGGGCTGCCGCAGCCATTGCGGGCCATTTCTTGCGGTCCATCAATGAGTACACGACCGGGATGACTACAAGTGTCAGGAATGTGGATACGAGCAGGCCACCAATAACCGTTATCGCCATCGGCGCCCGAACTTCGGCGCCCTCGCCAACACCTACCGCCATTGGCAGCAGACCGAGCGCCGTTGTGAGTGACGTCATCAGGATTGGCCGGAGACGGGCAGCGCCAGCCTCCATGATGGCCTCAATGCGCTCTTTACCCTCGGCGCGAAGTTGATTGATCAGGTCAACGAGTACGATCGCATTATTGACGACGATGCCCGAGAGCTTGATGTCGCCGATCATGGCAACAATATTTATCGTTGTCCCGGTAATGAACAGCGCGAGGACTGCACCAACGAGTGCCAGTGGAATCGTAAACAGAATCACGAACGGATGGATCAGGGATTCGAACTGCGATGCCATGACGAGATAGACAAGGAAGATGGCCAGCGCAAGTGCAAATTGCATCGACTGAAACGACTCTTGCATCTCTTCGCTCTGTCCCGAGACGAGCGCTGTGATTCCATCCGGCATCGGGGTGCGATCGAGTATTGAGCCAGCCTCAATTGCGGCGGCGCCCAGGTCTCCATAGGCGAGATTCGCGGTGATGATCGCGACGCGTTCCTGCGCCACTCGCCGAATTTCGGCAGGCCCCTGGGACACGCTGATATCGGCAACAGCGTCGAGTGACACGGGTCTGCCGGATGCGGGATTCACAATCAGGCGGCGAATCTCTTCAACGCTCGACTGACGGGTATCGACACTACGCACAAGCACGTCGATCTTCTTGTCGCGCCATGTATATCTTGTGGCCAGCTCACCGCGCACATTTGCAACAACACGATTCGCGATATCGCGGACGGCGAGTCCGAGTTTTGCAGCGCGTTCCTGGTCGAATACGATCTGAATCTCCGGGTTGCCGCGCTCGACGGTTGTCTTGATATCGGCAAACCGATCTGAAGCCGACATTTCCTGCACGACCATGCCGCTTACCCGGGAGAGCCCTTCGAGGTCGTAGCCGGAAATTTCAATTTGCAGCGGGCTCGCAAACGACATAAGCGCCGGTCTGCTGAACTCGTATTGCACGCCGGGCAGCCTCGACAGCTCCGCTCGCATCGCCTCCATCGTCGCGTTCTCCTCGACGCGTCCTGCGCCGTCCTGCAGCGCAATACTGAGCGTTCCCGTGTTGTCGCCGGCGTCAACGGGATTGGCATCGAGGCGATTGCCGGTCCCGGCCACCGAATAATCGAGAGCCACCGCGGCAATGCCGGCTGTCGCGCTTTGCGCGGCCTGGATGGCCCTGTCCGTTTCTGCCAGTGGTGCGCCGGGCGCAAGCCGAAGGTCAACGTTGAATTCGCCTTGCGACAACTGCGGAATCAACTCAGTGCCCAGCCTTGGTATCAGTGACATCGTGCCTGCGAACACAAGGGCCGCGACGAGAATTACGGCGAATCGGTGGTGCAGCGACCATCGCAGAAGATTCGGGTACACAGCGGCGATCATGCGATACAGGCGCTGCAGCAGCCAGCTCGGTACCCAGAGGAGCGCCCAGAACAGCCATTTCAGTCCGGCAAACACAAAGCCGAGCATACGCACAACAAACGCGACACCGCGGGTGAACCAGCCCGGAGGTGTCGTTTCGCTTACATTGGAGTAGCGATTGCCCGCGCCAAGGGACGCGAGCATCGGAATCAATGTCAGTGCGACGATCAGCGAAAATACCAGTGCAAACGTCACCGTCAACGCCTGGTCGCGGAACAGCTGGCCGGCGATGCCCGAGATGAATACCATCGGGAAGAAGACAGCGATCGTGGTCAGCGTGGCGGCAACGACAGCGCTGGCCACTTCGGTCGTGCCATTGCGCGCGGCGTCGAGAATTCCTTCGCCTTGTTCCTTCTTGCGCACGATATTCTCGAGTACAACGATCGAGTTATCGACGAGCATGCCAACGGCGAGCGCGATACCGCCGAGCGACATGATGTTGAGCGAGACGTTGTTCAGGTACATTAGCAGGAACGTGCCGATGACCGAGACGGGAATAGCGATGCCCGTAATTGTTGTGGCCCTGGCATCACCAAGGAATCCGTACAGTACGATGATGGCGATGATGCCGCCGAGAATTGCCGCGTTTCTCACGTCATTCACGGAAGCCGAAATGAACTTCGATTGGTCGTAGATCGTGATGACTTCGATCTCTTCTGGCAGCGACTCGTTGAGCGTCGCGAGTCGGGCATCAATTCGACTGGCTACCTGCACGGTATTGGCATCACCCTCTTTGTAAACGGCGAGCTCGACTGATTCCCGGCCACGAACGCGCGTAATGGCCTCGCGTTCTTTATAGCCACGTTCGACCGTTGCGACATCCCGCAGGTAAACGGGCCGGTCAGCGACGTAGGCGACAATCGCATCACGCATTTCGTCGATCGACTGGAATTCGTTCAGCGTGCGAACAAGGAAGCGCTGGTTGCCTTCTTCGAGACGTCCACCGGAAAGGTTGACGTTTTCAGCCCGAATGCGGGCCGCTATCTGGTCAATACTTATCCCCAGCTGCGAGAGTCTCTGCTGGTCGATGCGGATTTCTATTTCGTCCTCGAGGCCGCCGCTGACTTTTACGGCGGCCGTACCTTCTTCGGCTTCCAGGTCTGTCTTGATTCGGTCCTCGGCCAGCCGGCGCAGCGATTTTAATCGTGCCTCGGCAGATTCCGCCAGCCCATCCGCATCTTCCTTGTATAACAGGCCAAGTCGCATGATCGGTTCTGACGACGGATCAAAGCGCAACAACAGGGGCCGGCTAGCCTCGAGCGGCAGGTTGAGAATGTCGAGTTTTTCACGGACATCGACACCAGCAATATCCATGTCGGTGCCCCACAGAAACTCCAATGTCACATCGGATTGCCCCGACCGCGATACCGAACGAACGAGGCGCACGTTTCGGATGACGCCAACGGCTTCCTCGATGGGTTTGGTCAGAAGATTCTCTACTTCGACCGGGGCTGCCCCTGTTAACTCTGTGCGAACGGTTACGGTCGGGTAAGAGAGGTCCGGCAGCAGGTTCAGTTTAAGGCGAGACAATGACACCATGCCGAAAAGCACGATGGCGACCATCAGCATAACGATCGTGACGCGGCGCTCTGTCGCGATCTCAATCAGTCGGCGCATTGTCACTCACCTTTGATTCTTCAGCCTCGTTAATAATCGTGACGACAGCGTCATTCTTGAGACCCCCCTGGCCGACAGTCACGACCTTGTCATCATCCGCAAGGCCCTCAGTTATCTCGATCATGCCGCTGTATGCGTAGCCGGTCCTGACGTCGCGGCGCATGGCTTTACCGTCTTCAATTACGAATACGCTTGTTTCGCCACTTTCTTCGAGTATCGCACTACGCGGAACCTGCAAGACATTCAAATGTTGGTCGTAGACGATACTGATTCGGCCAAACATGCCGGGTTTGATACGCCGCTCCTCATCACTGATCTCGATCGTGATTTTGAAAGTGCCGGTCTGTGGATCGACGATCGGGCTGACACGAGTCACCGAGGCGATGACGCGTTGTCCCCGCAGCGCGTCAATGTCGATGCTAACAACCTGGTCTTTTGCAATATTTCGGTACTCACGTTCAGGAACATGCAGGTATGCGACCAGGGGATCAAAACTCGTGACCCTGAACACGGCCTCGTTGTTAGAGACGGTATTGCCAAGGCGGACAAACCGGTCAGAGATCACGCCATTGATCGGCGCGCGAATCTGCGTGTAGTCGAGTTCGAGTTTGGCGAGGTTGTAGGAAGCTTCGAGTGCTTCCAGATCGTAACGGATCTTGTCAAAGTCGCCTGTCGAGATCAGGCCTTTTTCCTTCAGATCGACGTTACGTTCAAAGTCTCTTTGCAACTTGCGCAGATTCGCTTGCGACTGGTCCAGCTCAAGTCGCAGACGGTCGCCATCCAGGCGCGCCAACACCTGGCCTTGTTCGACGTCGTCGCCCTCTTCGACAAGGATCTCTCGAACCTCACCGGCCACTTTGGCAATAACATCGGCTTCAGCAAATGCCTCGATCGGCGCCGTACCGGAGTAAACAGCGACGATATCACCGCGAGTTGGCCTGCCTATTTCGACCGGAATTGCGACAACTTCTTCGTCACTCTCGGTCGTGTCGGGCTCCGCGCCTTCCTGTGTGCATGCACTGATTAACAGCACGCACATCAGTACTGCTGGACCCAGGTGATTCAGCGACATCAGCTACCCCCTTTGATTGTGCCGTACCCGG
Organism: uncultured Woeseiaceae bacterium; assembly: GCA_945787435.1. Taxonomy (GTDB): domain Bacteria; phylum Pseudomonadota; class Gammaproteobacteria; order Steroidobacterales; family Woeseiaceae; genus UBA1847. The sequence continues at coordinate 2,329 of CALZHX010000081.1, read as the reverse complement.
AGAGTCTGTGCTCTCGCATGGCGGCGCGGCAGATCAGCCCGTAAGACTGTCTGCGCTTCGATTGCTCGCCAGGACCTTGCTGCCATCGCGAAGGCCCGAATGCCCGACGACCACGATTTGTTCGTCGTCGGCAAGCCCGCTAAGTATTTCGACCTGGTTCCCGGACTTGATTCCGGTTTCCACGATGCGCAGCTCAACTGCCCCGTCGGCGACGACGTAAACTGATGCTTCATCATCTTCTTCGACTACGGCGTCACCGGGAATCAGCAACGCATGCTCATGCTTTTCGTAGGCAATCGTAAAGCGCGCAAACATGCCAGGCACGAGATTCACGGCGTTGTCGATAATCGCCGTTGCCCGGAAAGTACCGTTTCGCGTGTCGATCGTCGGACTGATGCGCGCAATGATCGCGCTGAATTCCATGCCAGGCATGGAATCGACCTGCAAGCTCGCACTGTGACCGGAGGCAAACTTTGCCAGTTCAGACTGAGGAATCTGCAGGTAAGCGACAAGCTTACTCGTATCGGTAATCCGAAATGCAACGCTGTTGGACTCAATGCTCTGCCCGAGCTTAATGTCGCGGGAAGAGACGATGCCACTGATGGTCGCGCGTATCTTCGAGTAGTCATAATTTAATTTGGCGAGGTCATACCTGGCGCGCAGCGCGTCGACGTCAAACCGCAAACCATCATACATGGCCTCACTGACAAGCCCGCGCGCTGCGAGGTCGTCATAACGATCAAGGTCTTTGCTGGCTCGTTCGTAGTCTGCACGCGCTGAAAGCATCTCGAGGCGCAGCCTCTCTCCGTCGAGGCGCGCAAGCACCTGGCCGGCCTGCACGTGGTCACCCTCTTCAACGAGGATCTCCATTACCTCACCCGGCACACGAGCAAGTACTGGTGCGTCCGCATCGGACTCGATCGTAGATGTTGCAAGGTAGGTCGCGAAAATATCGTCGCGAACCGGCATAGTGACTTCGACCGGGACCGGCGTTGCTGCCCGTAATTCGGCGTCGTCAGCAATGCTGGCCTCGCCGGTACCGCAACCGGGGATAATTGCGATGCTCGACAAGGCCAGAACGGCGAGTAATGAATTCGGTGCTTTCATGATCGATTCTGCAGTATTTGAGGTAGCTTGGTGTTGTAGTGAAGTATAACACTAGCTCGGTATAACGCAACCCCTGACTTCTCACATTTCATCCCAGACACCCTCTAATAGAATCAGTGACTTACGGATGGCATGCGTGTCCTTGCGCCCCCGTATGTCTATTAGATGCGCGAAGACGGGTTTTGGATTAGACAATTTCCGCGCGGGTGGTTCAGGGCGTTGCGGGCACCGATTGGCTCGCCCTGGCAGCGCGTCGTTCGGCCTGCCTGGTCGCGATCCGGGCCTGGACCATGAGCAGGCTCGGCGTCAGGAACAGCGTGAGGACCGTGGCGAATGCCAGGCCGCCGGCAACTGAGGACGCGAGCTGCGTCCACCACTGCGAACTCGGCGCGCCGATCGACACCTCGCGGGCAATCAGGTTGATGTTCACACCCAACACCATCGGCATCAGGCCGATGACTGTCGTTACTGTCGTCAGCAACACCGGCCGCAGGCGCATCGCGCAGGTACGCAGAATCGCATCAAATGCGTCGGTTCCCCGGCGCCGCAACACGTTATAGGTGTCAATGAAAACAATATTATTGTTGACGACAATGCCCGCAAGGATAATGACGCCAATGCTGCTCATGATCACGCCGAATGGCATGCCTGCGATAAGGTGACCGAGCAGAACGCCACCCGTAGAAAAGACAACAGCGGTCAGAATCAACAGCGCCTGGTAAATGCTGTTGAACTGGGTCACGAGAATAATTGCCATGATTGCGATGGCCATCATCATCGCCTGGGCCAGAAACGATTCGTCTTCTTCCTGATCCTCGATCGTGCCGCGGAACACAGCACTCACGCGTGGATCGATATCGAGCGAGGGTACAATCTGCCGGAGCTCGGCGATGACGTCATTTTCAAGGTAGCCTTGCTCGACGTCAGCTTCGATGGTCATCGTGCGTCGCATGTCGGTACGTGTAATCGTGCTGACTTCCTGAGCCGGGACCCTTTCTACAAACGTGCTGATTGGCACAAGTCCGTTCGGCGTTGGAATGCGCAGTTCATCTATTTGCGAAAGGCTGCGGTCCTGCGCCGGGTAGCGAACCCGAATTTCGATCTCGTCGTCACTGTCGTCGGGGCGGTACTCGCCAATCATGATGCCATTCGTAACGAGCTGCACCATGGCGCCAACCAGGGTGATGTCGGCACCGAAACGTGCCGCTTCGGCCCGATCGAC
>CALZHX010000080.1 GCA_945787435.1 uncultured Woeseiaceae bacterium | reverse complement strand
TGGAGTTCGAGCATGGCGGGTCAGGTGTATTTTTGCTTGCGAAGAATGTTTTGCAGGGTCTGGAATAGGGCCTGATTGCGCTGTTGTGGTGGGCCCTGTCACCGCTGAAATAGCGTCAATCAAGGCGCGAGGAGAGAGTATTGGTAAATCCAAATGAACGACGAGCAAGGCGGAGTGGCGCTATTTCAGCGGTGACCCGAAGGGCCGGAGCCATTTCCCCGCCGGCTTCGTTATCTGTCGCTTGTGTAGCGGTGCTACACAGCGCTTTTTCTGCCTTGCCGGGCGAAGAAATGGCCACCGGCAGGGTCCACCACAACAGCGTAATCAGGCCCTAATGTCGGGCAATAGTATTGGGCAGAGTTTTGTCGTGACGACGTTTGGCGAAAGCCATGGCGTCGCGCTTGGCTGTGTTGTCGACGGCTGCCCACCAGGCATGCAGCTTGATGCCGACGACATACAGGCGGACCTGGAACGCCGGCGCCCCGGCAAGTCGCGCCATACGACGCAGCGCAAGGAGCCCGACCAGGTCGAGATTCTCTCTGGTGTCTTCGAAGGAACCACCACCGGCACGCCGATCGGGCTGCTGATTCACAACGTGGATCAGCGCAACCGTGATTACACCAAGATAAAGGACAAGTTTCGGCCCGGGCACGCCGATTACACCTACCAGCAGAAGTACGGTATTCGCGACTATCGTGGTGGCGGACGTTCGTCAGCGAGAGAGACCGTGATGCGAGTTGCCGCGGGCGCGATCGCCAGGAAGTACCTGAAGGACATGGTCGGTATCGAGATTCGCGGCTACCTGTCGCAGCTTGGTCCCCTGGAACTGGCGGCGACCGATCTCTCAATTGTCGATGACAACCCGTTTTTCTGTGCTGACCCCGGCCGCATCGAAGAACTGGAGGCTTTCATGATTGCCCTGCGGCGAGAGCAGGACTCGATTGGCGCCAAGATCAGCGTCATGGCCAGTAATGTGCCACCGGGGCTGGGTGAGCCCGTCTTCGACAAGCTCGAGGCGGCGATCGCACATGGCTTGATGAGTATCCCTGCCGTCAAAGGTGTCGAGTTTGGCGCTGGTTTCCGGGCTGTGACCCAACGCGGCAGTGAACATCGTGACGAAATCGGCCCCGACGGCTTCGCCAAAAACGATGCGGGCGGCACGCTTGGAGGCATCTCATCCGGGCAGGATCTGCTGGCAAGCATTGCACTGAAGCCGACATCCAGCATCACCAAGCCGGGAAAGACGATCGACACAGAAGGCAAGCAAACCGAGATCGTTACAAAAGGGCGACATGATCCCTGCGTCGGCCTGCGTGCAACACCCATCGCTGAAGCGATGGTTGCGCTCATGCTTATGGATCATTATCTGCGCCATCGCGCACAGAATGCGGACGTTAAATCAGGTATTACCCCCGTATGACCACGAAATATGATGTAGCTGTCGTCGGTGCGACCGGCGCGGTAGGCGAGGCAATGCTCGAAATACTCGCGGAGCGCAGTTTCCCGGTTGGCAAACTGCACGCATTGGCGAGTGAGCGTTCGGTCGGTAAGAAAGTGAAATTCGGCAATCGCGAGGTGGACGTGGATAACCTTGCTGATTTCGACTTTTCACAAGTCCAGATCGGGCTGTTCTCCGCCGGAGGTTCTATTTCGGAAGAGTTTGCGCCGAAAGCGGCCGCGGCCGGATGCGTGGTTATCGACAATACCTCGCATTTTCGCTACGACGATGACATTCCACTGATTGTCCCGGAGGTGAATGCAGACGCCATCGCGGATTATAAGAGTCGCGGCATCATTGCTAACCCCAATTGCTCAACGATCCAGATGGTCGTGGCCCTGAAACCGATCTATGACGCGGTCGGCATTGAACGCATAAACGTTGCCACTTACCAGGCCGTGTCCGGAGCGGGGCGAAGCGCCGTGGAAGAGCTTGTGCGGCAGACAGCTACGCTCCTGAACGGTCGTCCGCTCGAAATCGAGGGCGATACGAAACAGATCGCGTTTAATGCTGTGCCGCATATCGACACTTTCCAGGACAATCGCTACACGAAAGAAGAAATGAAGATGGTCTGGGAAACGCGCAAAATATTTGCCGACGAAAGCATCCTCGTAAACCCGACAGCTGTACGGATTCCCGTGTTTTATGGCCATTCCGAGGCCGTGCACATCGAGACCCGGGACAAGATATCGGCCGACAAAGTGTGCGAATTGCTCGGCAATACCCCCGGAGTAACACTGCTTGACGGGCAAAAAACCGGGGAATATCCGACGGCAGTGACCGAAAGTTCGGGTGTGGACGCTGTTTTCGTCGGTCGAGTGCGCGAGGACATTTCCCACCCACGCGGGATAAACCTCTGGGTAGTGTCCGATAACATACGTAAGGGCGCGGCTCTAAATAGCGTCCAAATTGCTGAAATATTGGCGAAAATCCATTTATGAGCTATAGTTCGGGACCATATGTTAAACGGGTCTGCCTGCCGTGATGGCGCCTCTTACGGGCTTCATCAGTACGGCACTTGGGGAGCTGGAGATTAAAATTATGTCGAGATCACTCTCTCGAATCTCGCTTGTGCTTGTCCTTCTCTTATCGAGCGAGGTCTGGGCCCTGGGGCTGGGAGATATTCGCATGAATTCAGCGCTCAATGAGCCGCTGGATGCCCGAATCGACCTATTGTCCGCCACGCCGGAAGAGCTCGATAATCTCACGATAGACATGGCGTCAGCCGATACGTTTGATCGCTACGGCATCGACAGGCCGTTCTATCTGCAGGGAATGCAATTCAACATCGTTCGCAGCGGTCGCGCCGATGGCAATTATGTCCAGGTTCGGACGCAGTCACCGATGGCAGAACCGTTCCTGACATTCCTTGTTGAAGCATCGTGGTCGCGCGGTCGCCTGTTGCGCGAGTACACAGTCTTCCTGGATCCGCCGACGTTCGCGCCGCCGGCAGCCGACACAGCGCCTGCAATACAGGCGCCAACCCGCACAGCACCTGCAGACAGTGCTCGCATCGAACGCGCTGCGCCACCGCCGGCGCCGCCACAACGCGCAACCCCCTCACCTCTGCCACGACAGGCCGGACCCGAGGGACAACCTGCACCGCAACCCGTCGCCGATGACACACGGCCTGCTATCGATCCATCACGCTTCACATTGTCAGTAGGTGATGATCACCAGGTACGACGCGGTGAAACGTTGTGGGGACTTGCGAGTCGCGTTCGTCCTGACAGCAGTTTGACGATGAATCAGACGATGCTGGCGATCTTCGAAGCAAATCCGAACGCATTTGGCGGCAACATCAACATCCTGCTTGCCGGTGCGCAGCTACGTATCCCGACCCAGGATGCGATTGTCCAGATTGACCGCGGTGCAGCATTCGCTGAGGCCGAGCGGCAAAACAATGCATGGCGAAGTGGCACAGTTGAGCCGGTCGAAGATGCATCAACGCGTCCGAGCCTGACGCTCGTGCCGCCTGATGAGGACTTCAGCGACGACGCCGACACGCTGGCACCCGAACCCGAGCCTGAGCCGGAACTGTTCGCCGACGATGAACCGCAAACGCGTGAAGACGAAATCAACCAGCGCATCGCCGAGCTCGAGGCTGCGGATGTTCCGCAGCAGCAATCGCTGATCGAAATCCGTGATAATGAGCTGGCGCAACTGCGCGAGGAACTCGCCCGAATTCGCGGTGAAGTATATGAGCCGGCGCTCGAAGATCCGTTCGTGGATGATCCCGATGCCGACCTGATTGCCGATGGTGATATCGACGACATGGTCGAAGATGCAGCCATCGATGCCATGCCGGAAGATACTTCCACAGCCGAAGATACGCCGCCCGCCGACATCATTCGTGCGCCGACGCGTGCCGAGCCAAGCCTGGTTGACCGTGCGATGGAGTTCGTCAAGAGCTTCTGGATGATCATTGTAGGCGTTGTCGCCTTTGTTGGTGCCTTGTTGTTCTGGATGATGCGCCGTGGTCGCGACGAAGACGATCCTGATGACTGGCAGCCACTCGATTCTGGCGATCTGGGCGCAGAAGACCTGTCGGCGACCGAGAGCCTGCGCGCGCCGGTTTCAGTGGATGAGTCAATTGTTGTTGTCGAGCAGGATTCGACGATGCAATCGGAGATGGACGAGACATTTGACGCTCCCGCGCCGGCCTTCGAAGACGCTCCTGCGCCCTCTTTCGAAGACGTTGCGCCGACCGCCGAAGTCCCTGTCGAAACCGGGGACGGCACCGGGCAGTTTGGCTCGCTGGAAGATACCTTCAGCAGCGAAACCGCGATCAATCTCGACCAGTCTGATCCGATTGCCGAGGCTGATTTCCACATGGCCTATGGTCTCTATGACCAGGCTGCAGACCTCGTTAACGGCGCATTATCGGTCGAACCGAATCGCGCCGACCAGCTGACCAAGTTGTGCGAAATCTATTTTGTCGGGGGTAACCGCGACGCGTTTATCGACGCAGCCGGTCGACTGAAAGGATCGGTCGGTGAAGCTGAATCTGCCGATTGGGACAAGATCGTCATCATGGGACAGCAGATAGCCGCCGACGACTCACTGTTTGCGGGCGCCAGTGCTGCGGGGGCTACGAAGGCCGTGGATCTGTCGTTCGAAGGCGGCGACGAGGGGACAGGCGCACTCGACATGGATTTCGGGGACGATGACGATGTTGCGGCATCCGAAATATTCGATCTGGGTGGTGACGCCGAAACCCAGAACCTCGGAGACAGCAGTGCCGTCGACTTCGTGCTCGACGAAACCAGCGAGGAAGCTGCACTCGCGGACTTTGAAGATACTGCCGCGAGTACGGCGGTGGATGAAGCGGTCGATTTCGACATTACCGGCCAGATGCCGGCTGAGACCGAAACAGCCGAAATGCCCGAGGTCGACATGGACCTGACAGAGGTTGCATCCAGCGACGAAACAGTGGAAACGCCGACCATTGAGCAACAGTTTGACGTGCTTTCCGGTACCGCAGAGTTGCCGTCGCTGGAAGATACTCTGGGCGAATTGGCTGAAGGTGTGGGCCAGTCTGGCGATGAGACGGCGGAAATCAATCTCGACGATCTCGGACTTGATGTTGACAGCATGGCCGAAACCGAACTGGCCTCCCTTGACGATCTCGACGCGACAGGGCGACTGGAAGCCCTGGGTGATCCCGACGCTGAGGAAGGCGTCGAAGACCTGTCCGAGGTAACTGGTAAGAATCCCCAGGTCGATCCGGACTCAACCGGCGTCAACGAGGCGCTTAGCGCGACCGGCTTCAATGACGCACTCGATGAGAACCTGCTCGACGCAACTGGCGTTACACAGGTGCTGAGCGCCGACCTCGCCGTGGAGACGAATGCGGATGTTGAGGCAGATCTCGCGGCAGACGAAGCGACGCTGCTCGCAACGGGGCTTGGCGACGACACGTTGGAAGACAATCTCGCTGACGATGCCGAAACGATGCTGGCAAGCCTTGACGATGATGATGGACCCGGCGCGGACTTTGACTTTGCGAAGACCGAGGCACTGCCAAAAGACGCGTTCACGGGAGACATGAGTCTCGATGAGACGGGCGAGATGCCAGCCGTCGCGAGCACCGATGTTGAACTTGATCTTGACGATCTGACAGCAGCCCTGCAAGTCAGCGAAAGCGGCGACACGGTTGAACAGCCTCGCGATGACGCGACGGTCGAACAGCCGCGCCCGACAATGACTGATGCTGAAGCCACCGGCACGGTTGCGCTGGATCCTGACGAAATGAGCGACGATTTATCCGACGCACGCACGATGACCGAGGTCGGTACCAAGCTCGACCTTGCTCGCGCCTACGTGGATATGGGCGATCCGGGTGGTGCACGTTCGATTCTCGAGGAAGTTCTGGACGAGGGCGACGAAGGCCAGCGTCAGCAGGCTCAACAACTGCTGGACTCGCTACCGAGTTAGGGCGCGGTCTCCACAATTGCGCATCGCTCTGGGCCTTGAGTACGACGGTACGGCGTACAACGGCTGGCAACGTCAACGTACCGGTATCGGGGTGCAGGAACGCGTAGAAAACGCGTTGAAAGTCGTCGCCGACGAAAACATCGAAGTGATCTGCGCCGGTCGTACCGACACGGGCGTGCACGCGTCCGGGCAGGTCGTGCATTTCGATACGTCGAGCGAACGCGGTGACCGTGGCTGGTTGCTCGGCGCTAACAGCAATCTTCCCGACGATATCAGTGTCATCTGGGCTCAACCCGTTGATGACAGCTTCCACGCGCGATTTTCGGCGACGTCCAGAAGTTACGAATACCTGCTACTCAATCGACTGGAACGCTCAGCCCTGTACCGTCATCGCGCCTGGTGGGTGTACACTAATCTCGATGCCGATCGCATGCATCGGGCAGCGCAGGCGCTCGTCGGACGGCACGATTTTTCGGCATACCGCGCAGCCGGCTGCCAGGCATCCACAGCGACGCGCGACATTACCTCTCTTACGGTGACGCGCGACAAGAACTGGATACGACTGCAGGTTACGGCCAATGCGTTTCTGCAGCACATGGTGCGCAACATCGCAGGGACACTGGTCACTATCGGCTGCGGCGACGAATCGGAAGATTGGGCTGCCGAGGTTCTGGAAGGTCGCGATCGCAAGAAGGGCGGTGCGGCAGCGCCACCCCATGGCCTGACACTGGTCGATGTCAAGTACCCAAAAGAGTTTGAATTGCCCTCTAACCCGAATTTCAATTAAGTTGTGCTGACAAACGGAGCCAGTGCCGGATAGACTCTGATTCAGGCGTATTGAGTGCATGAATTAAGTTAGGATGTTTTTATGAGTTGGTTTGAGAAGTTGATGCCGTCACGTATCAGTACCGAGAAGCGCACGCGCTCGGTACCGGAAGGCGTATGGATCAAATGCCCGAAATGCGATGCCCAGCTGTACCGCAATGAACTGGAGCGCAATCTGCAGGTGTGTCCAAAGTGCGATCACCACCTGCGTATCGGTGCCCGGCAGCGCCTGAATTTCTTCCTCGACCCTGACTCGCAAAATGAACTGTCCGCAAATCTCGAACCGCTGGACCCGCTCAAGTTTCGCGACAGCAAACGCTATCGCGACCGTATCGTGCAGGCACAGAAGAAGACCGGCGAGAAAGATGCCCTGGTGTCGGTGAGCGGTGAACTACTGGGGCGGCCGGTTGTAGTTTGTGCGTTTGAGTTCGGCTTCATGGGAGGCTCCATGGGGTCGGTCGTGGGCGAACGCTTTGCGCGTGCGGCGAACTACGCCGCAGAAAACGGAATGCCGCTTATCTCTTTTGCCGCGAGTGGCGGTGCCAGAATGCAGGAAGCATTGTTTTCACTGTTGCAGATGGCGAAGACTTCCGCTGCGCTCGCCAGGCTTGGCGATAAAGGCGTGCCATTCGTGTCGGTTTTGACTGACCCGACGACCGGAGGCGTTTCAGCCAGTCTCGCGATGCTCGGCGACGTCAACGTTGCCGAGCCCAACGCCCTGATCGGATTTGCCGGCCCTCGCGTCATCGAGCAAACCGTGCGGCAAAAGCTCCCCGAAGGGTTCCAGCGTAGTGAGTTCCTTTTGGATCACGGCGCCATCGACATGATCGTTGATCGCCGTCAGATGCGGGAGCAGGTTGCCGACTTGCTAGCCAAGTTTGAGCATCGCCCAAGTCCCGTTTCGCAGTAATTTCTCGTGACTACAGCCGCTGTGGCCTTGTCCGTCTGGCTGGCGAAGCTAGAGACTATTTCATCGCGAGAAATCGATCTCAGCCTCGAGCGGGTGGTTCGGGTTCTCGAGCGACTGGCGCTTCCGGTTGCGGCCCGCGTATTTCACATTGCCGGCACTAATGGCAAGGGTTCGACGGTCGCAATGCTCGAGTCGCTGCTGCGGCACAACGGCTTCCGGGTGGGTTGTTACACGTCGCCCCATATCCTGCGTTACAACGAGCGCATTCGGATCGACGGGGTCGAGGTGTCGGACGACGAGATCATCGCGGCGTTCGAGCAAATCGAAGCGGTACGTGACGATGAGGCTTTGACGTACTTCGAGTTTGGCACGCTCGCCGCGCTGGTCGTGTTCGCAAAGGCCGGTGTTGACACGCTTGTACTGGAAGTTGGCATGGGTGGGCGGCTCGACGCAGTCAATGCCGTCGAGCCAACCGCCGGCATCATCACCAACATCGCTCTGGATCATTGTGAATGGCTGGGCGACAACATTGCGGCAATCGCTGTTGAGAAAGCCGGCATCATGCGCAAGGACAAGCCCGTCATATTTTCTGCCCGTGAGATGCCGCCTGCAATTCTTGATTGTGCTGGAGAGACTGGCGCAAAACTACTTGCGGCGGGCCGGGATTTCGATTGGCAGGTCGGGGGGAACAACTGGGCCTGGCAGGGCGCTACACATGATTTCGAAGGGCTTGCACGCCCGTCACTGGCTGGTGAGCACCAGTTTGCCAATGCGGCCGGGGTAATCGCGCTGATTGAGGCCGCGGGCCTGGAGGAGCTTTTGAGTTCCGATGCGATAAGCACGTCCTTGCAGCGCGTGCGGCTCGACGGGCGGCTGCAAAAGATATCGGCAAACGGCAACTGGATTGTCGATGTCGCGCACAACCCGGATGCTGCCCGTGTACTCGCAGCAGCTCTGCGAGCGGACGCGCATTCGGGCCAGACCGTAGCGATACTCGGGATGCTCGACGATAAGGATGTCGAAGGTGTTGTCGCGCATCTGGCAGACGAGGTGGATCACTGGATCGCCGTCACGGTGGACAGCCAGCGCGCATTCAGCGTCGATGAACTGGGCAGGCGTGTCGCCAATGCCAGCAACGCCGCCTGCCTGGTCGCCGACTCCCTCATTGCGGCTATGGATCGCGCCCGGGAACTTACGCTTGCCGATGATCGGGTACTTGTCACCGGATCGTTTTATCTGGTTGGACCGGCATTGAACCAGCTATACTCGCGTCGCAAGAAGCGGTCTGAATAATTTTCGCGGCCGCCGGCCAGTAGTCCATATCGTGTTGGGGCAG
>CALZHX010000079.1 GCA_945787435.1 uncultured Woeseiaceae bacterium | reverse complement strand
TGGGCGATCTCGACGTCGCACAGCGTCGGCTGTTGGACTCTGCCGCCGAATATAAGAAATTTCTTGATCAAAACCTGCTGAGGATTCCAAGCGCACCGGTTGTCTTTACAGGCGATTGGCGACTGAGTGGTACAGCAATCCTGACCGCACTGTCACCCACGTCCTGGCTAGGGACGGCATCCGACCTGGGCGAGTCCATCAGCGAACATCCGGTCGAATCGGTTTTCGCATTCTTGCTAATCGCAGCACTGATATTGTCGCGTAATCCGTTGGCGCGTCGCAATAAGACGATGAACAACAGAATCGGCCGGCCTTCTTCGGACAGCATCGTCCTGACGCTCGCGGCGCTTGGCATCGCCGCGCTGCGTGCGGCACCGGTGTCTGTAATATTGGGAACAGCTGGTTGGTTCCTGAATGACGCGACGCAGCTAACTCCGTTCTCGACTGTGGTCATGACCGGCCTGTTCGCAGTGGCGCCGTTTCTTTACAACGTACTGCTGTTCAGAGTACTGAGCGCGAGTGACGGCGTGCTTGGCGTACATTTCGGCTGGCGCAAGGAGAATCTCGTTATCATCAGGCGGCATTTTCGGACGCTTGCCGTAGTCGGCGCACCTCTTGTATTTGCCACGGTCCTGTTCTACGCGTCCGAGGTGGCGGCAGATCGCGCGACAGTGGGTCGGTTGATGTTTGTCGCATTGATGGTGGTCCTTGCGCTTGTCGTTCGACCGCTCGCGCACCCGGTGACGGGCGTGGCCGCAAGCTACTACAAGACTCATGCAACAGGCTGGATTCGAAAACTCCGCTGGTTCTGGTACGCATTTGGAGTTGGTGGACCGGCCCTTCTCGCCGCACTCTCGTTACTTGGCTACCTGTATACATCGCTCATATTGACGGCCTTACTCGTGGACACCATCTGGCTTGCTCTGACATTGATTGTCGTCAACCTGATCGTGCTGCGGTGGATTGCACTGACGCACCGAAAACTTGCTATGAAAATACTGCTGCAAGAGCGCGAGGCACAGAGGGCAGCGAGTGAACAAGAAGGTAAACCTGAACCCGAAGGCGAAATACCGGTCGTCGAGTCAAAACCGCTGGATCTCGACGAGGTGGACGCCCAGACACGCAAACTTCTCCGTTGGGGTTTGATAGTTGTTGCCGCTCTGGCTGGCTGGGGCATCTGGTCAGAAGTCTTCCCTGCTTTTCGCCTGCTCGAACAGGTCGCGTTGTGGTCGCAGACGATTCTGCTTGACGGAGTGGAGACAATCGTACCGGTAACGCTGGCCGACATTCTCCTGGCTGTGCTGGTGGCCGCCGGTACCGCAATAGCTTCGAGGAACCTGCCCGGGCTAATGGAAATCGCAATCCTGCAGCGCCTGACGCTGCAGCCCGGTAGCCGCTATGCCATCATTACACTCACGCGCTACATCGTCGTTACGGTTGGCGTTATTTCCGTGCTGAACATCATCGGCTGGAACTGGTCGCAAATTCAGTGGCTCGTGGCAGCACTTAGTGTCGGCCTCGGCTTTGGCCTACAGGAAATCGTTGCCAACTTTGTCGCGGGACTGATCATCCTGTTTGAGCGTCCGGTGCGGGTCGGCGATACCATCACCGTTGGCACCCTCACCGGCACGGTATCGCGCGTGCGTATCCGTGCGACGACGATCACCGACTGGGACCGCAAAGAGATAATCGTACCGAACAAGGCATTTATCACGGAGCAAGTGGTGAACTGGACGCTTGCGGACCCGATCACGCGCGTCGTCGTGCCTGTCGGAATTTCCTACGGCTCGGATGTCGAACGAGCCCAAAAGGTCATGGAAGATGTATTGAAATCGCTGCCGCTAGTGCTGGATGAGCCGGAACCACAGGTCTTTTTCCTCGGATTCGGCGATAGCTCGCTCGAATTCTCACTGCGTGCATTCTCACGTCAACTCTCTGACCGCCTGCCGCTGATGAACGAAATACACCGCGAAGTGCTCAAGGCCTTGCGCGAACACGGAATCGAGATCCCATTCCCGCAGCGTGACCTGCACATTCGCTCGACAGTGGAGAACGATTGAGTGTGAACGCTGCCGGCTAATCCGAGCGCTTCTTTAGCTCTGCTACTTCGGCTTCCAGCACCTGCACTCGCTGCAGCAATTCGCCAACGGTCACCCTGTCGCCGCTCGCTTTCGTTTCCTTCGCCGCGCGGACATGCGCTTCAACATCCACTGAACCTGAAAACAGGTGCATGTACTCCGAGTATTTGCGACCCGGCGTAAGCGGCAGCTTGACGAGCATCGCCTCACCCTCGCGCTGGATCAGGCCACTTATTGCCGTGACCACCTCATCGTTGTCTGCAAATTTGTGCAGACGGCCACTGCGTGAGCGCAATTCCCCGGGGGTTTGCGGACCGCGTAACAGCAGCAGGCAGACGATAGCGAGCTGCCCATCGTCGAACTGGAGGTTGCTATAACGCGTATTGCAAAAGCGCTGCGAGTACTTCTCCGTACGGCTTTTGAAATTCTCGTCTGTGCGTGCCAGGTGCTTGGCCTCGAGCTGGCGAATCGTCTGCTGCACCTCGCCGGGCTGCAATGCCATCACAGGCTCGCGGGACGACTTCTGGTTGCACGCATTGGTGAGTGCATTCAGTGTCATCGGGTACTGGTCCGGCGTGACGATGGATTTTTCGATAAGGCAGCCGACTACCCGGGCCTCCTTGTCGCTCAGCTCTGGCAGCATCCGACTACTTGTGCTTCATTGCTACGATATTGTGGCGAGCACGTGAACGACGGACATCGTCGAGGTTCTTGAGCGTCAGCGTGTCGGTCATCTCGATCTTTTCGGCCATTGCCTCGCTTACTGCAGGTACGTTCTCGATTTTTAGTCGGTGTTCGCCCAGGGATATGATGTCGTTGTTGCGCAGGATTCGTTTCTGGGTTTCGACAGAATTCACTATCGTGCCGTTGGTGCTATTGAGATCAAGAAGCACCAAGCCGTTGGAATACATCTGGAACATGGCGTGCAACTTACTTACGTAGCGGTCCTTGACCACGATATCCGCCATGTCATCGCGGCCAATCACAGTTTCTCGTTTCGTCAGCGCGTACTCAGCCAGGGTCTCGCCTTCGCGTGTGATGATCACCCGAGGAGCGGAACGCGTATCCTTTAACTCTTCCGTCCTGGCCATTGCCTCGAGGGCGAAGTCGTTCAGGCGCCCCGGCCAGCCGCGTGAAAGTTCGTGCAGGCGTTCGCAGACATCAATCGAGAAGACCTCATCGCTGCGTTCTCCACCCGCCGCGATCATCCGCGTGCGCAGGTAAATAACGGCTTCCTTTCGACTTAGAGGGTTCAATGCAAAAACCGCCGGATGGCGCCGTTCAAGATTGCGCATGCTGTGCTTGCTCGCCAGATCCGCGAGCCGTTCCTTGCCCGTGAGGATGATGCGTAACGCGAAGCGCCCCTTTACATCGAGCGCGGCGAGCCAGTTGAGGAGACTCAGGGTGCTCGACCCCAATCGGTCAGCATTGTCAACGATCAGGATCGGGGCTTGCTCCTTGCGAGTTTGCTGTGACAGGTAGCTGGCAAGCGTCTGCAGCATTTGCTCATCGTGCTGCGGAATGACGTCGATGCCGTATTGTTTTAGCAAGCCGCTGACGAGCTGACGCGTCGAAGCCCGGCCTCCGTCAAAGAGTGCTATCGGGGCTTCCCGCTTCAACCAGGCGAGCTGCTCGGCGATGATCGTGCTCTTGCCTGAGCCCCGCGGCCCTTGCAGCAGCGCTATGCCGTTTGTTTGCTGCATTGCGGCAGACAGGAAGTGCAAGGCGTCGCGGTGAGCTTCATAAGCAACTATGAGGCTGGGATTGGCGTCTTGCCCGAACGCTTGGCTACCTAATGAGGATCCGTGTAATGGCATGGCTCTCTATTCTTATTGTTATGGGCCACATTATTGCGCTTATATGCGCTGCCGCGTGGCCGAGATTCCATAATAACAGGTGTTTTGCCAAGATTTTGCGGCTGCAAAGCGATCCTGGCACCCGTAGCGTGATTCCTCCCGACATTCATCTAACCAAGGAGGGAACGATGAACCGGATAATCATTGTAATCACGGCACTGGCTGCCGCCATGGCTTACTCCATCTATGTCAATCCTGACGAGACTTCAGAAAGGCTCGAGACGGTGCCAGGCATCGCGGAACCGCGGCTCAGGCCGATCGTCCCGGATGCCACGCCCGAGCCGGAACAGATCGTCGATGCCGACGATGGCACCGAGGTCGTATTGGGCATTCGTGTGCGCAAAGACCGCAAGTGCACGGTTGAACTCAAAGACTATGTCACGCCCGACGGCAGGATGTTCTCTGCATATACGTGCACGCCGGACGAGCCCGGACCAGCGCATCCCTATGCTCACTATGACAACGAAACGCTTGCCAGCATGTCATGGTCCGATGCCGACGCGGCTGCATTACTTGGCCAGCGCCTCATCGACCAGGATACAGGTCGTTCCTACGAACTGCTGATTCGCGCGACCGCACTCGATGGCGACACGAGGCACATATCGTGGCTGGCGGATATGGCATTCAACCCCACGGCGATTGACGGCGAGCCACATGTCGCCAACCTCGAAAGCCGTTACGAACTTGCTGAACTTAGCGCGCGGCTCGGCAGCGATCCAGATCTTCCCGAGGTACTGAAGCGCGAGCTGGCCGACGCCGGCGTCGGCAAGAAGAGGCTGTCCGAACTTGACACACGTGCAGACGCACTTCTTCGCCTCATGCAGGACATACAACGTGATGTGTTTGGGGAAGTCCGGATCGGAGGGCAGGATGATGTATAAGCTAATCGCTGCCGTACTCTTGATCTCACCACTGTTTGCAGATATCAGTTTTGCTCAGCTTGGCGCTTCGGAGAACTATTGCGGACAATGCCGTGACCCATACGAGCATCCTGACGACTATGTCAATTTCGCGTATGGCCAGGTCTATGGCGACTACGGCTGGATGGATTTCGATCAGGCTGACGATTTCTTCATCGTCAACCCGGACGGTTTTGTGGTCTACGTCGATGTCGATTTCATCATGCAAGGTCTCGAGTTTTTCGGTTTGACATTGCCAATGTGGCCCACCAACCAGCTACAGATCTCACTGGCTCTGCCCAACGGTACCCTTTACACGACCCGACGCAGCGTTTTCCACCGGACACTGCCTGTACCAACATCTCAAGATCCCGAGCCTGCCGATCGTTTTGAAGATGGCGACGAAGGCGTCGACGACGACTTGGAAGTCGATGACGAAGAGTGGGAAATACCTGAAATCGAGCGTAACGGCACGGTCGAGATCCAGGATCCAGATGAGAATGGAGACTTTCCGGATACGGACTGGTGTGAGGAATGCTAGCGGGGTAGTAAGATCGGCGGATGACTACGAATTTCATCCGCCGGTCCTTGTGGATCGCACTTCTCCTGTCCCTGCTATTGCCGATTCATCTCCGTGCCGATGGTGCGCGGCTGGATGGCATGCCGCAGGGCTCGGGGAGTTACGACGACCTCGTTACGCTTTTTGAAGAATTCCTGGGCTGGCGCAACACAGATACCGGTTACGACGCCGACACGATTCTCAAGCGCCAGGCCGAAATGGAGAAATTCCAGGCCCAACTTGCGGACATGGCCGTAGTCGAGTGGCATCTCGCGCAACAGGTTGACTATCTCGCCGTTCGCTCCAGGTTTGATCGCTACGACTTTCGTTTACGTGTGTCTCGTCCCTGGTCGCGCGACCCGGGGTTCTATGCCGACCAGATGCAGCGCATCACGTTTACGAGGTTGCCGCTGGACCATGATGAAACAGCAGAACTCCGACGACGCCTGGTATCGATTGTTGAACTGTCAGAACTAGCGCAGCAAAACCTGACCGAGGTCGCGGCTGACTATGCCGACCTTGCCATTCACAACCTCCGCAACGCAGACGGCGTCGGGCACGGATTCCCATACCGCGCCACGCCGCCGCGCGGTGTTATTGGCTGGTACGACGATTTACTGGCCCGCGCCCAGCAACAACAGCCCGAACTGATTGATGACATTGCGACGACCAGACAGGCTGTGGAGTCTTTTTACAATTGGCTCGTCGATGGTCGCCCGGCCATGACGGCTGCGGCCGGCGTCGGTAAGGAGCATTTTGATTGGTACCTCAAACACGTCAAACTGATGCCTTACGATACAAACCAGGTCGTCACGCTGGGTTTGCGTGAACTGGACCGCTTGTGGAGTACTCACGCGCTCGAACAACACCGCAATCGCGACCTGCCGCCGATCGAACTGCCGACATCGGCCGATGAATATGACGAACGTATCGGCGCGACCGACAAGAAGATTCGCGATTTCCTCGTCAATGAGGAAATCATCTCTATACCTGATTACATCGGGGAACTTGATACCAACGTGCCCTGGATTGTACGACCAGGCGGGCCCAACTTTTGGGAACAGGTGCAGTTTCGCAATCC
>CALZHX010000078.1 GCA_945787435.1 uncultured Woeseiaceae bacterium | reverse complement strand
TCGGTGCATCCGTCGTTTCTGGCAGCAGGATGGCGCGGATTTTCGCTTCGATTTCGGCGGACGTTTCCGGATTCGTCTTCAGGTATTCGCGCACGTTCTCCTTGCCCTGGCCAATGCGATCTTCGCCGTAGCTGTCCCAGGAACCGGCCTTGTCGATCAGGCCATGTTGCACACCGAGGTCGATGATCTCGCCTTCACGCGAAATACCGAGACCGTACAGTATTTCGAACTCGGCCATCTTGAACGGCGGCGATACCTTGTTCTTGACGACTTTGACGCGCGTCTGGTTACCGATGACCTCGTCGCCTTTCTTGATGGCACCAATACGCCGAATGTCGAGACGTACTGAAGAATAGAACTTGAGTGCGTTACCGCCGGTCGTCGTTTCGGGGCTGCCGAACATGACGCCGATCTTCATGCGAATCTGGTTAATGAAGACAACCATCGCGTTCGAGCGCTTGATGTTGCCAGTCAGCTTCCTGAGTGCCTGCGACATCAGGCGAGCCTGCAGACCCATGTGTGAGTCGCCCATCTCACCCTCGATCTCGGCTTTCGGCGTTAATGCCGCAACCGAGTCGACAACGATGATATCGACCGCGCCTGAGCGCACGAGCATGTCGGTGATTTCGAGTGCCTGTTCGCCGGTATCGGGTTGCGACACGAGCAGTTCATCGACGTTGACACCGAGTTTCTCGGCATAACTTGGGTCGAGTGCGTGTTCGGCATCGACGAAGGCGGCCGTGCCGCCCGTCTTCTGTGCCTCCGCAATTATCTGCAGCGTCAATGTCGTCTTGCCGGAAGACTCGGGCCCGTAGACCTCGACCACACGGCCCTTGGGCACACCACCGATGCCGAGGGCCACGTCGAGCCCGATCGAGCCCGTCGAAACAACCTCAATATCACGGGCTGTAGTGCTATCGCCAAGGCGCATGACCGAGCCTTTGCCAAACTGTTTTTCGATTTGTCCGAGGGCAGCCGCGAGCGCCTTTTTACGATTGTCATCCATTGTCTAGAGCCATCCGGTTGGTGTGATTGAAGGGGTGCTATTATTCCACAAACACCTGTACATAACTACAGTATCAAGATGCTTTATCTATGCGGTTTCTGAAGAAACTCGAAGAAAATCTCAGAAGTCTTTGACTATCGGGCGGTATGTTGTGCGGCCGTGCTCTGATATCGACTCCATGAGTTCGAATCCGGTCCACTCGATCTCCGCACTCTGCGCCAACCGTATCGTCTCGAACGGCCGTGAATTACGTACCACCGTGATGTGCGGGCGATAGACGCGCTGCGCCGGCTCGACACCCGAGGCCAGTACAAGGCCGTTGAGCTGCTCGACCAGGTTCTCGAGATCCGGTGGCACGCGCGGCGGTACCACAGCAGCAATCTTGGGCCGCGGCCAGAATTCGAGACGGTCAAGCCGCAAACGAAACGGCTCAACGGGAATCGCCTGTGCCGATTCCATGAGTTCGGGAATGAAGCGCACATCGAGGTCGCCGATATACGCCAGTGTCACGTGCCATTCGCTGCGCTCCACGACCTTGCCTTCGACGAGCTTGGTGTGCGGGCTGATAAAATCGCGCATGCGCTCGCGCTGCCGGTGGTCCGGCCACAATGCGAAGAAGACTCGCTTGCTGTTCATAGCCGATCCATGGCTCCCTGCAGCGCGTGAACCACGGTGAGTTCCCGCACCAGGTCGCGGTCACCATCAAATTGCTGACAACTGGTATCGGTTCTGACTTTGCCGCCCTCCCTGACGGACCAGGCGAACCACACCATGCCGACGGGCTTCTCTTTGCTGCCACCATCAGGACCTGCAACCCCGCTGACAGCAACGGCGATATCGGCGCCGCTAAGATTCAACGCGCCGTTGGCCATCTCCCCGACGACAGCCTCGCTCACCGAGCCATGCTCTTCGATAACCGGGTTCTTCACACCGAGCATCTGTTCTTTGGCGCCGTTCGAGTAACTCACGATGCCATAGTGAAATACGGCGGACGCACCGGGAATGTCCGTGATCGCTTTGGCGACCCAGCCACCCGTGCAGGACTCAGCTGTAGAAATCGCCTTGCCGGCCTCGGTCAGATCAGCAACGAGCGCCGCGGCGAGTTTCTGGATCGATTCGTGGTCAGCCATTTAGTACGGATTCATAGAGTGCAACGTGCTTATCCGCCATCGTATCGATCGAGAACTCATTTTGCATCCGTTGTTGACCGGCGGCGCCCATTCGTCGCCTGCGATCCTCATCCTCGATCAGTTCCCCGAGCGCAGCGGCGAATGCATCAACATCCTCCGCCGGCGTAAGGAGCCCGGTTTTCCCATCGACAACGGCCTCGGGCAATCCGCCTGCATCGAAACCCACCACTGGAACACCGGCCGCTGCTGCCTTCAACGTTGCCACACCCAGGCCTTCTGCAAGGGCCGGATGCGCAAAGATATCGATACACCCCATGAAATCGTCCAGGTCATCGCGAAAACCCGGGAACTGCGCGATATCGCCCAGGCCCAGCGAGGCGGCCTGTGCGCGCAACTGATTATTGAGATAGCCGTCTCCAAAAATGATAAGTCGAATCTTCGGATGCGTCTCCTTGAGTTCTGCAACGGCCTGCAGCAGATAGCGATGTCCCTTGCGCGGTATCAGCTGGCCCGCGGCGGCAATGACACAAGCATCAGCCGGAACCGCGAACACCTCGCGCACCTCGCTGCAGTCGGCACAATTTGACAACTGCTTCGTGTCCACGGCACTGCGAATCACCTCGATCCGCCCCTCATCGACGTCGTGTTCGCGCAGGACGCGCGCAATCGTCTCGGAAATGGCGATGATCTTTTTAAAGGGCCGGTAACGCAACGTCGCCATCAAGCGCATCTCTACATTGTCCACGCGGCGCGATACGACCGCCGGAATATCCGCGAAACTCGCGGCGATCCCGCCGAGCATGTCGGCTCCGCGCCGGCTATGGCAGTGCACGATATCCGGCTGCTCGCGCTGCAGGTACTGGATTAGCCGGTACGCGAACGGCAGATCCAGATCGCCGGCACAGAAGAGGTTTTGTACCTGGATACCGGCGCTGCGCGCCGCCGTGTCGATCCCGGAACCCGGTGGGCAAACAAGTATCGACTCGTGCCCGCGCTCCGCGAGCGCCGAAATCAGGTAGATCACCTGCTGGGGTCCACCGTAGAGATGGCGCCCCGTTTCAACATGCAGTATTTACATCTATAGAAGAATATCCCCAATCCGAGCCATGATAGCTCGAACATGAAGCAAAATCTGACCGCTTTTTGGGCACACACCAAGGGCAGTATGCGCGATCTGGCACCGATCGTGATCGTCATCCTGTTCTTCGAGTTCGTCGTGCTGCAGCAGATTCCTGACGGCCTGTTGGGGATCGGTATTGGCGTGGTGCTCGTGGTCCTCGGTTTGACCTTCTTCATTTACGGCCTGGAACTCGCGCTGTTCCCGATTGGTGACGCCCTGGCCGTCGCGCTTGCGAAAAAAGGCAGCGTATTCTGGCTGCTGACGTTCTCTTTCCTGCTCGGATTTGGTACGACAATCGCCGAGCCCGCGCTAACAGCTATCGCCAACGAAGCATCGGAGATCGCGGCAGGCGCCGGGGCCATTCCAGATACCGAACAGGCAATGAGCAACTACGTGTTGGGGCTGCGCGTCACTGTGGCGCTGTCGGTCGGCACCGCCCTGGTGCTGGGCGTCCTGCGCATCATCTTTGGCTGGTCACTACCGCTGATGATCATCTCCGGCTACGTCCTTGTTGTCGGGATGACCGCCATCGCGCCAACTGACATCGTCGGCGTCGCCTACGACTCGGGCGGTGTCACGACCTCGACGGTTACGGTGCCGCTGGTCACCGCGCTCGGTGTTGGCCTCGCCTCCTCGCTTCGCGACCGCAACCCGATGACTGACGGATTCGGCCTTATCGCACTCGCCTCGCTGACTCCGATGATATTCGTCATGGCGTACGGAGGGATCATCCAGTGGCTATGATCCTTTATGCCCTGAAGACGATCCTGTCCACGGCTATGGACGTATTGCCGATCATCATCTTCATCTTCGGGTTCCAGGCGCTGGTATTGCGTAAACCATTGCCGCACTTCTCGCGCCTGCTCGCCGGCCTTGCGTTCGTCATTATCGGCCTTGGCCTGTTTCTGATCGGACTTGAGATGGCGCTTTTCCCGCTCGGCCGGGAAATGGCCGCGCAGCTGACCTCACCGGAGGCCCTCACAGGTGGAGTGGGTGACTGGCACTCGTACCTGTGGGTCTATTTCTTCGCGCTAGCCATCGGCTTCGCCACGACGATCGCTGAACCTGCACTGCTGGCCGTATCGATGAAGGCTCATGACGTCTCGGGTGGTGCCATCAGCGTCTGGGGCCTGCGCGTAGCCGTTGCGATCGGCGTCGCCGTCGGTGTCGCGCTCGGCACCTACCGCATCATCACGGGCTTGCCGCTGCAATATTTCATCATGGTAGGCTACGCCGTGGTCGTAGTGCAGACGATCCGGGCGCCCAAGCTGATTATCCCGCTTGCATACGATTCCGGCGGCGTGACGACATCCACTGTCACGGTGCCCCTGATTACTGCGCTGGGCCTCGGCCTGGCTGAAACGATACCCGGCCGCAGTCCACTGCTGGACGGCTTCGGACTTGTCGCTTTCGCGAGCCTGTTCCCGATCATCGCCGTGCTCGCCTACGCACAGTTGAGCGCATCTATCGAGAAGCAGGACGCGAAGCGACGCAAAGAAAAGGACCGGAGCGAATCCGGTCTCGTGGAGGAGAGCTGATGCATTTCAAACTACTAATCGTTTTCGTCGAGGACGCGAAGACCGACGACGTGCTCAGGGCCGCACGAGAGGCGGGCGCCACCGGTTGCACGGTCGTCAGCAATGCGCGCGGCGAAGGCATTGACGAACACAGAAGTTTTTTCGGGTTGACCTTGACTACGCAGCGCGACGTGATTCTGCTGCTCGTCGAGGAACACCTCAGTCGCGAGATCCTGGAGCACATCGGGGTCATTGGTGAATTTGATGAAAAGCCTGGTACCGGGCTCGCGATCCAGATTGACGTCGAGGACGCCGTCGGGGCATTGAGCCAGGTTGAACGCCTTGTCGATATCGTGGAGGAACAACTATGAAACATACGGACTGGGTTTCCGTGCGCAAGGCCATGCGCACAGACGTGACCTTTATAGACGGCCGCAAGAACGTCCGCGAGGCGCTGCGCGCCATGCGCGACGGGCGTTGTACGAGTCTCATCGTCGAGAAACGTTCTGACCGGGACGAGTACGGCATCGTGACCTTGTCCGATATCGCCAAGCAGGTGATCGCGCGGGACAAGGCGCCTGAGCGAGTGAACGTGTTCGAGATCATGTCCAAGCCCGTCATCTGCGTACATCCGGAGATGGATATTCGCTACTGCGCACGGCTATTCCAGCAGTTCGACATCCGTCGCGCGCCGGTTGTCGAAGATCACAAGGTTGTCGGCACAATCAGCTATTACCACCTCGTGCTCGAAGCACTGCCCGAACTCGACTAGGCTGTATTGGAATGAGCTCCGAACCCGCAGCGATCCACACACCCATGATGCGGCAGTATCTCGCCATCAAGGCGGAGCATGCGGACATGCTCGTTTTCTATCGCATGGGCGACTTTTACGAGTTGTTCTATGACGATGCGAAGCGTGCTGCATCGTTGCTGGACATCACGCTGACGTCTCGTGGCAAGTCGGGCGGCAACCCGATTCCGATGGCCGGCGTGCCCTATCACGCAGTCGAGGGCTACCTCGCCAAGCTCGTGCGCAAGGGCGAGTCTGTAGCCATTTGCGAGCAAGTAGGCGACCCGGCGACCAGCAAAGGGCCGGTCGAACGCCGCGTCACCCGCATCGTGACGCCTGGTACGCTTACCGACGAGGCGTTACTGGCGGAAACGCGCGACAACCTCGTGGCGTCCGTGTTTGCAGATGGCGACAGCGTCGGCATCGCCTGGCTCGACCTGGCCGGCGGCCGTTTTCGCCTGACCGAGGTGCCTGACGTCGAAAGCATGCTCGGTGAAATCGAACGACTGCGCCCCGCGGAGTTGATCGTTGACGAGGACCAGGCGCTCGACGACACGTTTCGGGAGAATATCCGCGTCACGCGCCGTCCCCCCTGGCACTTCGAACTCGACAGTGCGAAACGACTGCTCTGTGCGCAGTTCGGAACTCGCGACCTGAGCGGCTTCGGCTGCGACGATTTCACGCGTGGCGTTGCCGCAGCAGGCGCGCTCATGCAGTACGTCACTGACACGCAGAAGTCGGCATTACCGCACCTGCAGTCGCTGGCCGTCGAGCGACGCGAGGACTCGGTTATCATGGACGGGCCGACGCGCCGCAACCTCGAACTTGAAGAATCGTTGAGCGGCCAGCACGAACACACACTTGCCGGGGTCATGGATCATTGCCAGAGCCCGATGGGCTCGCGTCTGCTGCGGCGCTGGATACAACGACCGCTGCGTGATGCAACCCGGCTCAAGGCGCGGTACCAGGCTATCGACACGTTTATGACGGGAGCTTCGATCGCCGACCTGCAGAGTATGATC
>CALZHX010000077.1 GCA_945787435.1 uncultured Woeseiaceae bacterium | reverse complement strand
TGAGCTGGACAAGAGCGACTATCAATACTCGCTGGTCGTCGGACCGGACCGCGATTACCTCTGGATTCTCAGTCGCACGCCCCAAATGGACCCGGACATTCTGCGATCACTTGTTGATAAAGCACGTGAACTTGGCTTTGCGACGGACGAACTGATATTCGTAAAGCACGAGTAACGCTATTTAGCCCCGCACTTGACCTTAAGCTCGGCGAAATCGTACAGGTAAGCGGACGCTTCCGAGGCTTTCACGCCTACGTTGCCATTGCCACTCTCGGTGCCGGATCTCATCCACGGGCCGTATTTGATGTCGCCACCTACATGATACGACGGACGCACAGACCATCGATAGGATTGGCACGGTTCCAGTTGAGCGGTGACGGTGTGGACAGGGTCCTGAATCTGCTTCGCTGAATAAACCGGCCGGTGCAAATCATAGATCTCTACGTCGTAGTAAATGTCCGACTCTTTTATACCAAGAACCCACGCAGGATCCGCGTCATCACCGGGTAAGTTCAGCTCCCAGGCCAGGATCGGGTTGAGCGACTTAGTGCTGCCTTCCCATTTGTTCTTTCGGCTTACGCTCACATTGTTCGACTTTGTCGGCAACAACGTATGCGCCAGGCCAGCGGAGTCGAAGACCTGCGCGACTATTTCACGCCCGATATAGTGTCGTGCGAAGTTGGCATAGTCGCGCCACACAGCGTTGTCGTTCTCGGTCCAGTTACTTAAGGTGTCGCGATCCTGGTACTGGATTGTCGTTTCGTAGACGTCGGTTTTATCTCTCAGACGATGCATCGTCGCGATGACCGTGGCGGTGATAATCGCGTCATTGCCGTCAACATCGATGATCAGGTCTCTGACGCCAACAAACAGAATCGCATCGGTCTCCTCGGGCACCGGTGTTTCGCGTGCAAACACCTGTGGCTCCAGGTTCGGTGCTGTTCGTATCTCGAAATATACGTCCGATGCGATTTTTTCGTTGACGATTTGCTGGCTCGATGCCTTGGCCAGGTCTTCCGCCAGCGCATCCCGAAATTCCTGAATCTCGCGCTGCGTCGCACCGGCAATGCCACCCGCAATCATGCCGGGGATCTGCAGAATGGGAATTGGTATGTTGAGAGCAACAGGACCAGCCTGTGTTTGAATTGTCGATGCTGCCGATCCAGCGACCATTCCGCCGTACAGACCATGGGAGCCCTTTTCGTAGCTACCGTCGATCTCCTCGTTAGTCGGGCTCCCGCCCGGCATCAGGACAACTTTTGTGATTGATGCCCGCAGAGCCTCGGACATTGGCACGACTTCACCGAACGTTGGTGCCTGCGGTGCAGCCGCCGATGCCGCCTTTGCGGTCTCCGATGGCGACGGTGGCACGCCCTGGGCCTGCACCACTCCGGAGAGAGAGGCCGCCACCACAGCGCCGAGCACAACACGAACATTCATACCACGCCCTTTGCAACAGCAAGAATTAAATACAGGTGGCGATTATGACACGCCGTCAGGAGGATGGTTCCGGATAGCTCGCCACGATGCCATAGAAAGCCGCCACTTCGCCGAGGCATCGGCGTCAGAGCAGCATTGAATCGACGGCAGCTGGCAACAGGCTCGAGCAGTCCTCGTCGATGCGGAGTTCCGCAAGATCATCTGCACGCGTACGCCCTCGATTGACAATGGCGACCGGTGTACCCATTTCCCCGGCACGGCGGGCAAAACGGAACCCCGAAAAAACCATCAACGAAGTACCGACCACCAGCAACGCGTCGGCGCGCTCGACGGCGTCCATTGCTGTCCGTACGCGATCTTTGGGCACGGATTCACCAAACATCACGACATCGGGTTTGACGATACCTCCACACGCCGCGCAGTCGGGAACCGAGAATGTCGCTGTAGCGTCGTCGGCCAGTGCCACGTCGCCATCGGCCCGATATTGCGTCGCCCTGGCGCGCCAGCCTTCGTTCGAATGTTCGAGCTCTCGCTGAAAATCCGCGCGCTCGGTCCGGGCCTCGCAGCCCATACACCGGACTTTGTTCAAGTCGCCATGCAAGTCAATGACGCACCGATTACCCGCGGCGCTGTGCAAACGATCGACGTTCTGGGTAATTAGCGTATCCATTTTGCCCGCATCCTCGAGACGGGCCAATGCGTGGTGGGCGGGGTTTGGCTGCGCACGCGAGAACCGCTGCCAGCCTATGTAGCTGCGTGCCCAGTAACGGCGCCGTGCAGCCTTGCTGCGCATAAAGTCGGCAAACTGGATCGGTGGGCTGTGCTTCCTGTCGCCGTTGCGGTCGCGGTAGTCGGGAATGCCGGATGGTGTACTGACGCCGGCGCCGCTCAGGACGACGAGAAACCGGGTCTTCGACAAAAAGCTGCGAAGTGAGTGTAATTCGGGCGCCATAGAGTCATTGCAGCACCGTGCTTCCGGTGGCGTCAAGCACACATTACGAGGTTCCCCGTATACTGGCTCTCATGAAACCCTCAACACTGCGCATCGGCCGTCGCTATCGGCCCAATCGACTTGCGTCGAACTACGACGCCATCGTTATTGGATCGGGCATGGGCGGGCTGACGACGGCGGCGTTCCTCTCGGAACTCGGCTGGAAAGTCTGTGTACTGGAACAGCACTACACAGCCGGTGGTTATACGCATTCGTTCGAGCGTAACGGTTACGAGTGGGATCCGGGCGTGCATTACATCGGTGACGTCGGGGCCGAGACGCGCACCAAGAAGATGTTCGACTTCGTCTCCGAGGGCAATCTCAAATGGGCGCCGATGGACCTGGAGTACGATCGATTTTACGTCGGCGACAAGGTGTTCAGCGCGATCGCAGGTAAGCAGGCGTTTCGTGACAACCTCGTTAAGACATTTCCGCAAGAAGCGCAGGCGATCGACCAGTATTTGAAACTCCTTGAGAAGGCCGGGTCGGCGAGCGCTGCTTTTGGTATGGAGCGCATATTGCGACCGTGGCAGCGCGTGCTGATGTGGCCTTACCTGCGCTATGCAAAACCCGCATGGTTGTATCGCAACACCTATGACGTACTCAGCGAGCTTACTGATAACCAGGATCTTATCGCGGTGCTATGTGGCCAGTGGGGTGATATGGGCCTGCCGCCGAAGCGCTCGGTCTTCATGGTGCACGCGATGATCGCGCGCCATTATCTCTATGGCGGATTTTATCCGGTAGGTGGTAGCTGGCAAATCGCCAACTCCATCATCCCGAAGATCCAGAAAGCCGGTGGTGAGGTATTCACCTATGCCAGCGTTGAAGAAATCCTTGTCGAGGACGGTCGGGTAAATGGCGTTGCCATGGCAGACGGACATCGTATCGAATGTGACTGCGTCATTTCATCGGCTGGCATCAGCAGTACCCTGGGCAAGCTATTGCCCGAAGACGTGGTTCGCGGTGCCGGCTACACGCAACGGCTGCGGAACGTGCAACCGAGTTTCGCGCACCTCGGCGTCTATATCGGCCTCAAGCACACGGCCGAGGAGCTTGGCATTCCGAAGACCAATTTCTGGATTTACCCGAGCAACGATTACGACGCGGCCGTGGAGACATTTGTCGAAGATGAGAACGAGGAGTTTCCGGTCGTATACATCTCGTTCCCGTCCGCAAAAGACCCGGACTATCTGAATCGGCACCCGGGGACCGCGACGATAGAGATCGTGGCGCCCGCTCCGTTCGAGTGGTTCGAGAAATGGCAAGGCAGCACCTGGGGCAAGCGCGGCGATGAGTATGAAGCGTTCAAGACTGAACTCGGTGAACGCCTGCTGGCTCACCTTTATGACAAGTTACCGCAGGTCAAAGGCAAGGTGGACTACTACGAAGTGTCTACACCACAGTCGACTAACTGGTTCTCAGCGTACCAGTACGGTGAGCTGTACGGCCTCGACCACACGGCCGAGCGACTGAAGCAACACTGGCTCGGTCCCCGAACGCCCATCGGCGGCCTGTGGATGACGGGCCAGGACACACTGACCTGTGGTGTTACCGGCGCGATGATGGCCGGGATGCTCACGACGACCGCAATGGTCGGCATGCGCAAG
>CALZHX010000076.1 GCA_945787435.1 uncultured Woeseiaceae bacterium | reverse complement strand
TCGATTTCCTCTTCGGGAAAGTCGATGGCGGCCTCCACGTACATGCGCAATCGTACGAGCTGCTCCGCGAGCGCGTCTACCGAAGATGAGAATGTGCCGGACAGGGAGTGCAGTGCAGCCCTTGCTGCTTGTGCTGTACCGCTGTCAATCAGGTCGGCGATGGCTTCCGCCTGCGCGAGGTCGAGCTTGTCATTGAGATAGGCCCGTTTCGTAAATTCGCCGGGCTCAGCCATTCGCGCGCCGAGCTCCAGCGCTGCATCGATGAGCATCGACATGACCACAGGCCCGCCGTGACCCTGCAACTCGAGTACAGACTCGCCGGTGAACGACGCCGGGCCGGGAAAATACAGCGCGAGACCGCTATCGAGGTCCTCGCCCGAAGCATCTCGAAATGTGGCGGACGTTGCGAACCGCGGCTCAGGCAATCCACCAATCATTCGCCGCGCGATCTCCTCGACCTGCGGTCCCGACAGGCGCACCACGCCAACGCCGCCAACCCCCGGCGGTGTGGCAGCTGCAACAATCGTGTCCATGATCAGGGTGCCCGCGTCAGGGCCCTAGCTCTTGTCGGGCTTCTTGTCGGGCTTCTTGTCGGGCTTCTTGCCGCCCTTTTTCTGTTTGGCTTCGCGCTCGACGACCTTGTTGATCTTCCACTGCTGCGCGATGGACAGCAGCGTGTTCGTAACCCAGTACAGAACCAGCCCGGCCGGGAAGAACGCAAAAAATGCTGTAAAGATGATCGGCATAACCTGCATCACTTTGACCTGCACAGGATCGCCCACCTGCGGGTTCAGCTTTTGCTGGAAGAACATCGCACCGCCCATTATCAGCGGCAAAATGAAATACGGATCGCGCGACGACAGGTCGGTGATCCATAGCGCAAACGGCGCCTGGCGCATTTCAACGCTTTCGAGCAGGGCCCAGTAGAACGCCAGGAAGAACGGCATCTGGATGAGAATGGGCAAACAGCCGGCGGCCGGATTGACCTTCTCGCGCTTGTAAAGCTCCATCATTGACTGGCTGAGTTGCTGCCGATCGTCCTTGTAGCGCTCCTGCAATGCTTTGAGGCGCGGCTGCAGGTTGCGCATTTTGGCCATCGAGCGGCCGCTTGACTCTGTAAGTTTGTAGAACACCAGCTTGATCATGAGCGTCACGATAATAATCGCGACGCCCCAGTTGCCGACGAAGCCGTACACGAAGCTCAACAGCTGGAACAGCGGCTGCGACAAAATCGTGAGCCAGCCGTAGTCAACTGTTAGCTTCAGGCTCTTGTCTATATCCCCAAGTTGATCCTGCAACTTGGGTCCGACAAAAACAGTCGTGGTGAACACCTTCGTCTCGCCTGGAGCAACGACCGACGTGTTGCCTATTGAGCTTGCTGTCGACGTGTTGCCGCGCAACGAAACCCGGTAGCGCTGACCCGTCTCCGCCTCAGGAACGACTGCGTTGACAAAATGGTGCTGAATCGAGCCAAACCAGCCTCGCTCAGACGCGAAGTCGTAGGGCCCGCCCTCTATCAGGTCGTCGCGCTTCAATTTTTCGGACTTGTCGCCGTTGTAAATGATTGGGCCATCGACCGAGTACGAGTCCACATCGAACATCGAGCGTTTTTGTTCATAGAAGCGCCGCTGCAGTTGCGCGTATTCCGCGCCGCGCCACGGCTGCTCGCTGTTGTTTGTAACAATCTGCTCGATTACGACCGCGTAACTGCCGCGTGTAAACCGGTAGCGCTTCTCAACAGTAACGCCCGCACCATCAGTCCAGGTCAGCGGAACAACGAACTCATCAGCGCTGCCGAGATCAAAGCTCTGCCGCGCACTGGCAAACGTTGCGCGGTGGTTTGCTTCGGCGCCCTCAGCCGTCGATCGCAGGCCGGTTTGTATGAGCCCGAGCTGGTTGGGGTCGGTGCTCAGGAGTTGAACGAGGTCGTTGGGTCGGTCCTTTGCGACCGGATAATTGAGCAGGATCGCACTTTGCAGCGTGCCCCCGGTCGTCGAGATTTCAATTTCGAATACGTCTGTGCTAACGCGAACGACCGGCGCTGTGTCGCCAGCGGTCGACGCAGGCTGCCCGTCAACATCTGGCATGACGTCAGGCATGACGTCTTGTTCGTCGATCGGCGTGTCGTCGAGCTCCGGCAACGCCATGTCCGTCGGATCTGCCGCTTGCGGTGCCTCGGGCGTTTCGAGCGGCTGAACCGGCGCAGGTGCGTAGTCTGCTGTCCACTGTTGCCAGGTTACCCAGGCAAGCACGCCGAATACGGCCCAAATAAGGAGTCTCTGATTATCCATTCTTGTCGTTCCTGCGCGCGTTATCGTCCCTGGCTTTCTGGCATCGTTGCCAGTGCGCCGACATGCTGTCGAACAGCTGCCGGTTCCCGGCTGTCTTTGCCGCGGACTGGTTAATCACGACGACATCCAGACCGGCCATTTCAGCCTGGTGTTGTCGAAACGACTCCCTGACAACGCGCTTGATTCTGTTTCTGCCGGTTGCCTGCCGGCAATTCTTTTTCGATATTGCGAGACCCAGCCTCGCGATATCTGTGTCATTCGTCCGGCAAAGTACGGTAAACCATTTATCCCGGCTGCGCGTCGCTTTTTTGAACACGCGGCCGAACGCAGCAGCATTCAAGAGCCGGTTTTCTTTTTGGAGCCGGTAGAGTGAGCTGCCAGCCAAGGGACGGGTGTTGTTGCCGCTGAGCTGGGCTGTTATTGCGGCGTCAGCTGGGCGCGGCCTTTCGCGCGGCGGCGCTTCAGCACGAGGCGTCCGGCTTTCGTCGCCATGCGAGCACGGAAACCGTGTGTGCGTGCGCGCTTGATTCTGCTTGGCTGATACGTACGTTTCATTTGCCTGGTACCTGGGTTTTCTGCAAGCCGCTCAATGACCTGCGATCCGGAAGGGCGGCAAGATTACGCAGATGCCGGGTGGGTGTCAATAGAGCACCGCAAACACTTTTTAACGATCGCCGCTGCCCATAGGCATACACCCGTCTGGCGGCGCTCTGGCAGACGTTATAGACTGCCCGGTCTTCATTCTAATAACTAATATTTGATCATTTTGGGGACTCAATTGGCAGCCGGGATGACGCTCTGGAATCGTTGCGTCCGCGATCTTCAGGCGGAGCTGCCCGAGCAGGACTTCAATACCTGGATTCGTCCGCTGCAGGCGGTCGAGGATGGCGATGCATTACGGCTGCTCGCCCCAAACCGCTTTGTTGTCGACTGGCTTCAACAACACTACATTGAGCGAATTCTCGAGATCATCGCCAACCAGGGCGTGGCGACCGAAGTGATCGTCGAGGTGGGTTCGCGGCAGGTGAGCGCCGCCCCGGCAAGCTCTCGACCGAAACCTGTCGCATCAACCCAGCCGGCGCCGATGGCTGTCGAGTCACGGCTCAATACGTCTTTCACGTTTGGCGCCTTTGTCGAAGGCAAGAGCAATCAGCTCGCCAGGGCTGCGGCGACCCAGGTGGGCGAAAACCCGGGCAAATCCTATAACCCGCTGTTCATTTACGGGGGTGTTGGCCTGGGCAAAACCCACCTGATGCACGCTGTCGGTAACGCCATGCTGGTGCAAAACCCGAAGGCGCGCGTAGCTTATGTGCACTCCGAGCGCTTTGTTGGAGACATGGTGCGGGGTCTGCAGCACAATACGATTTCCGAATTCAAGCGCAGCTACCGGTCGCTGGATGCCTTGCTGATCGACGACATCCAGTTTTTTGCCGGCAAGGAACGCTCGCAGGAGGAGTTTTTTCACACCTTCAACGCACTGCTTGAGGGGCAGCGCCAGATAGTGCTGACCTGCGACCGTTACCCGAAAGAGGTCAATGGTCTCGAGGAGCGACTGAAGTCCCGCTTTGGGTGGGGCCTAACCGTCGCTATTGAACCGCCCGAGCTGGAGACCTCCGTAGCCATTCTTATGAGCAAGGCTGTGGTAGAGGGTGTCGAGCTACCCGAAGAGGTTGCGTTT
>CALZHX010000075.1 GCA_945787435.1 uncultured Woeseiaceae bacterium | reverse complement strand
TCAAGGACGTTTCATTCGCAAAAGACGATGTGCACATTCGCTGGTACCACGACGGCACATTGAACGTCTGCTACAACTGTATAGACCGGCATCTCGAGACGAAGGCGGACGACGTTGCCATTATCTGGGAAGGCGACGATCCGTCTCGCGATCTGAAAATCACATACGCCGAACTGCACGAGCGTGTCTGCAAGTTCGCCAATGCGCTCAAGGCGCTGGGTGCGAAAAGAGGCGATCGCATTACGCTGTACATGCCAATGATCCCTGAGGCCGCCATTTCGATGCTCGCGTGTGCCCGCATCGGCGCTGTGCACTCGGTTGTATTCGGCGGCTTTTCCCCGGACGCGCTGGCGGGGCGCATCCAGGATTGCGAATCGAACATCGTTGTCACTGCCGACGAAGGCCTTCGTGGCGGCAAGATCGTACCGCTCAAAGCCAATGTTGACGCAGCAGCCGAGAAGCCGGGCGTCACAACACTAGAGAAAGTGCTGGTCGTCAAAAATACCGGCAATGACGTTGGCTGGGTAGAGGGCCGCGATGAATGGTTACAGGATCTCGAGGCTGAGGTGGACGCGGATTGCCCGTGCGAGGAGATGGGCGCCGAGGATCCGCTGTTTATTTTGTATACGTCGGGTTCCACAGGTCAGCCGAAAGGCGTACTGCATACGACGGGTGGATACCTCGTCTATGCAGCGATGACGCATGAGTACGTGTTTGATTATCACCCGGGCGATGTCTACTGGTGCACGGCCGACGTTGGTTGGGTTACCGGTCACAGCTACATTGTTTACGGACCGCTTGCGAACGGCGCTATTACTCTGATGTTCGAGGGCGTGCCGAACTACCCAACCTCGGCGCGTTTCTGGGAGGTGTGCGACAAGCATAACGTCAACATATGCTACACGGCGCCGACAGCCATTCGCGCCTTGATGCGCGAGGGTGACGAGCCGGTCAAGGGTACGTCGAGAAAATCACTGCGACTGCTTGGGTCGGTCGGCGAACCGATTAATCCCGAAGCGTGGTCCTGGTACTACGATGTGGTTGGCGAAGGTCGCTGCCCGATCGTCGATACCTGGTGGCAGACAGAGACGGGCGGCATTCTCATCACGCCATTGCCAGGTGCGACGGCGCTGAAACCCGGCTCCGCGACAGTACCTTTCTTCGGCATCCAACCGGCCATTGTTGACAACGACGGTAACGAGCTCGAAGGCGCGGTGTCCGGCATCCTGATCATTACAGATAGCTGGCCGGGCCAGATGCGAACGGTCTATGGTGACCACAAGCGCTTTGTTGAAACATACTTTTCCACGTTCGACAACGCCTACACCACGGGCGACGGCGCGCGGCGCGATGAAGATGGTTACTACTGGATCACGGGTCGTGTCGATGACGTGATCAACGTGTCAGGTCATCGCATGGGTACTGCAGAAGTTGAAAGCGCGCTCGTCTCGCACACCAATGTGGCGGAAGCCGCTGTTGTTGGCTATCCGCATGACATTAAAGGGCAGGGTATCTACGCATACGTCACGCTGATGGACGGTGTCGAGTACAATGATGAGCTGCGGCGCGAACTGCAGCAGTGGGTGAGAAAAGAGATTGGTCCAATCGCCAAGCCCGATCTGATTCAGTGGGCACCCGGACTTCCCAAGACGAGATCCGGCAAGATCATGCGCCGTATTCTGCGCAAGGTCGCTGCTGATGATTTCGGAGAGCTTGGAGACACGTCGACACTGGCCGATCCAGCCGTTGTCGATGATCTGGTTGAGAACCGGCAGAACCGGGCGGCTTAGCCTTTGGCCTGATCAGGCTCTTCGTCGGGAAGATCGTCGAGCGAAATGCCTTCGAAGGTGACCGTTGCCTTGAAGTCGTCTTGGTCGACGATCTGTTCGATCGACGGTTCGTCGAGCGTTTCATCAGGGGCTTCCGCAATCGATTCTGCAGGCAGCTCAGATTCGTGCATCACAACGGTTTCCTTGAGTTGTTCCTCGCCACTGCCGAGTCGCTTGAACTCGGCTATCTGGCGTTCGTAGGCACTCACAAATTCCTCGGCGTACATCTGCGGGAATCGACCCGTGCCTTTTTCGGTCAGTATTGGGTATAAGTCCCCGTACAGGCCCCAATACTTTGATTTATTTCTCCAGCGGAACAGCGGATTCTTGCTCAGGTGAGCGTCGAAGTCTTCCTGCAACTCGGTGGGTTCGAAACGGTCCGAAAAATCGCTGAATGCATTGGTCATCGCGTCAAGGAATGCGTCCTGGTGAAACAACAGGTCGCGGCAAACTTCGCGAACCGCATCCCGAGGCCCGAGGTACTCGCCTTCCTTACCGACCAGCAGCTGCTTGACGGAGTCTTTTGTATTTGCCGATAGCTTCATCGGATTGTTGTGCCTCGGCAGGACGGTCGTCTGGTCGAGGCGAAACGCGTTCTTGAGGTTTGCGCGACTCGCAAGCAATGCGGTCGTGCCTTCGACAAACTCGCGCAGAACTTCGCCGGCGTTTTGCATGAGCTCGCCCAGGTCAACAGAATCGTGTAACTCGGCCCGGTTGATGCCAACACCATCGAGGAACGAATCGATAAGGTCTGTGGCGACAAGATCAGACTCGGCCAGTTCTTTGGGTATGTGGTGCTTCGGCACCTCAATCTTTTCCTCGACCACTTCAGCGGCGCGTTCAACAATACCGGTATCGGCATGCCCACCGAACAGGGCGGACTGGAAATCGTCGTCGCCCGTCATCTCTTCTTCGTCGAGCAACTGCACGCCGGTTTTGAGCGGATCATTCGGAACCAGCGACGCCACATGCTCGGCGACCTTGGACTTCGGCTCATCGTCGAGGGGCATGGCGATGCTCTCGCCTGCATCAATGGACACGTTTATCTCGAAGTCGCCGAAGCGCAGTACGTCGCCATCGAACAGGCGGCGTGGGTTGCCTTTGCCGACGGGTTCGCAGTCGCCATTGACGTAGACGCCGTTGGTACTGGTGTCGATGAGGTAGTAAATACCACCCTTGAAGTCGATCGCCGCGTGGCGTCCCGAGATGTAGCGATCCGGATCCGGCAGGATCCAGTCGTTCTGCAGCGAGCGCCCGATCGAGCCGCCTTCTTCGCGGAAGACGCGTATCGCATCGTCACCCACAATTTCGCGGTGTTCAGAGACTATTTCGAGTTGACATGTCATGACACACGAATAGTGCAGAGAATCAAAGGCATACGCTGCGAAGCAGTTCACATAAGTCGGCATTGTCAGGCGACGATTTACAGCGACATATGTCGATAATAGACCATATATACCGAATACGATAACGCTGAGATTTGGCTACACAACGCGTGCGTCAACACCTAGAATGAAGCAGGTATGAGCAAGAAGGAACTTTATCGCGTCGTTTTCATGAGCCAGGGACAGGTCTACGAGATCTACGCCCGCGAGGTTGGCCATGGCGAGATGTTCGGATTTATTGAAGTTGAGGAACTCGTCTTTGGCGAGCGCACGAGTGTCGTGGTCGATCCGTCAGAGGAGAAGATCAAGTCCGAGTTCGAAAACGTCAAGCGCACTTACCTGCCCATCCACTCGATTATTCGAATAGATGAGGTCGACAAGCAGGGCGCGAGCAAAATTTCCAAGCTCGAGGGCAACGTCACCCAGTTCCCGATGCCGATCTATACGCCGGGAGACAAGGTCTAGTATCATCGCGTTTTTCCTCTAGCCTCTCACGCAAGGTCGCACCGGCTTGTCGACACCTGCCACTGATTTAGACGCCCAGACTCGCATCGACATGCTGGAGCTGCCCGGGCAGTCTGCGCTGTCAGATTTCCGGCTCCGCAAATTACTTGGTTCACTGCAGCGACAAGACGATCGGGTCAAATCGATCAATGCTCGATTTGCCTATTTCGTGGCTGTTTCCACACCGCTGTCGGATGCTCACAGAAAACGCCTGAACGGATTGCTTTTGTCCGGCGAGAAACCGCCATCGCTGGGCAAGGGGGCGAGAAAGCTGTACGCCGTGCCGCGGCCTGGCACGATCTCACCGTGGTCGAGCAAAGCGACAGACATCGCACTGGCCTGCGACCTTGCAGTGGAGCGTATCGAGCGCGGCATCTGCTACGGGCTACAGATGCGCGGCGAGGTCGACGACGAAGATATGCATGCCCTTGGGGCACTGCTGTTTGATCGCATGACGGAGGCGCTCCTGGACTCCGGTGATGAAGCGCTCGCGCTGTTCGAATCCCACGAGCCGCTGCCGCTAACGACGGTGACGCTCGGCGAGAAAGGCAACAAGGCGCTGGCGCAGGCCAACAAGGACTTTGGGCTCGCCCTGTCGGATCAGGAAATCGATTACCTGGTAGACAGTTACAACGGTCTCGGTCGAGACGCAACGGACGCCGAACTCATGATGTTCGCGCAGGCAAATTCGGAGCACTGCCGACACAAGATATTCAATGCAAGCTGGATCATCGACGGCGAAACGAAAGATCAGCGCCTGTTCGGCATGATCAAGTCGACAACCGAGAACAGTCCTGCGGGCGTCATTTCGGCCTATTCGGACAACGCGGCAGTCATTGAAGGATGGCGCGGCGCGAGGCTCCTGCCCGCCACGGACTCGCGCGAATACCGTTACTGTGACGAGCCTGTCCATATCCTGATGAAAGTAGAAACGCACAATCATCCGACGGCGATATCGCCTTTCCCCGGCGCAGCTACGGGCTCTGGTGGTGAGATACGGGACGAGGGTGCGACCGGGCTCGGCGCCAAACCGAAGGCCGGGCTGACAGGCTTTACCGTGTCCCACCTGCGTATCCCGGATTTCGAACAGCCCTGGGAAGTCGATTTTCCGCACCCCGATCGTATGGCGACGCCGCTTGAAATCATGATCGAGGGGCCCATTGGCGGGGCGGCATTCAACAACGAATTCGGCCGGCCAAATTTGCTCGGCTACTTCCGAACCTACGAGACTTCTCTACCCGGTTTGCCCGACAACGAGATTCGCGGCTACCACAAGCCGATCATGATCGCGGGTGGCGTTGGCAATGTGCGTGCCGAACATGCAAGCAAGATCGAAGTGCCGGTTGGGGCCAAAGTTGTCGTCATCGGCGGTCCGGCGATGCTGATCGGTCTTGGGGGAGGTGCTGCATCAAGTCTGGCCAGCGGCACGAGCAGCGAAGACCTGGATTTTGCATCGGTGCAGCGTGGCAATCCTGAAATGCAGAGGCGCGCACAGGAAGTCATCGATCGTTGCTGGCAGATGGGTACCGAGACCCCGATTCTGCTTATTCATGACGTCGGGGCCGGAGGGTTGTCGAACGCCGTCCCGGAAGCCGTCGATCACAGCAAGCACGGGGCCAGGATCGAGCTCCGCGATATCGACAATGCCGAACCCGGAATGTCCCCGATGGGTATCTGGTGCAATGAAGCGCAGGAACGCTACGTATTGATTGTGGCCGAAAATCGCATCGCCGAGTTCGAAAAATTGTGCGAGCGCGAGCGCTGCCCGGTGTATGTGGTTGGGACACTGACTGACGACGGCAACCTGGTCGTCAATGATCGACAGTTTGACAATCGTGCGGTCGACATGCCCATGGATATGCTGTTGGGCAACCCGCCCAGGATGACTCGCGACGTCAAATGCACTGCGCCGATAGATACGCCACTGGACTTGTCGGGCATCGAACTCGAAGAGGCCGCGCTGCGCGTTTTGCGCTTCCCTGCCGTGGCGGACAAGTCATTCCTGATTCATATCGGCGACCGCACTGTCGGTGGACTCAGCGTTCGCGACCAGCTGGTGGGACCATGGCAGGTGCCCGTCAGCGATGTTGCGATAACCGCGACCGGTTACGAGAGTACAACCGGCGAGGCAATGTCGATGGGCGAGCGGACGCCGCTCGCGTCCCTGAATGCCCCGGCATCGGGGCGCATGGCCGTCGCCGAGGCTGTGACGAATATTGCGGCAGCGCCCATCGAAGACATTAGCAGGATCAGGTTGTCCGCCAACTGGATGGCGGCCGCGGGACATCCGGGTGAGGACGCGAAATTGTTCGACACGGTAAAGGCCGTGGGCGATGAACTGTGCCGCGATCTGGGCATAGCCATTCCGGTGGGCAAAGACTCGATGTCCCTGCGGGCCAGTTGGACTGAGGGTGAGGCTTCGTACCAGGTCGTTGCGCCGGTTTCACTGATCGTAACGGCCTTCGCACCTGTAACAGACGTACAGAAACACCTGACACCGCAATTGAAGCGCTCCGAGGAACCGACGTACCTGCTGTTGCTGGACCTTGGGCAAGGCAGGAACCGCCTGGGCGGATCGTGTCTCGCACAGTCTTACAACCGGATCGGCGGCGATACGGCGGACCTCGACGATGCTGATCTGCTGAAGAGCTTTTTCGCTGCGATTCAGGAACTCAATGAACGTGGCATGCTGCTCGCCTATCACGATCGAAGTGACGGTGGCCTGCTCGCGACCGCAGCCGAGATGATGTTTGCCAGCCGCCTCGGTGTTTCCCTGCAGATCGATGGATCGCGACAGGATTTAATGGCTGCATTGTTCGCGGAAGAGGCCGGCGCGGTCATACAGGTTGCGAAGAACAAGCTTACGCAGGTGCAAATGGTACTCGATCGGACGGGCGCCAAAGCGACCGCGATTGGTCGCGTCGAGCAGAGGCCTGTACTCAAAGTGCGTAGTGGTGAGAAAACCGTGTTGCGGCTGGGTCGTGCCCAGATGCAGCGAGAGTGGTCAGGGATGAGTCATCGCATCCAGACGCTGCGCGACAATCCCGCAACCGCGCGCGAGGAATTCGATCGCATACTCGATGACAACGATCCCGGGCTGAATGTCGCGTTGACATTCGATGCCAATGACGACATTGCCCGTGCGCTGCGAGGCGCAGCCGGGCCACGTGTTGCGATACTGCGAGAGCAGGGCGTCAATAGCCAGTACGAGATGGCGGCCGCGTTCATACGCGCAGGATTTACCGCTGTGGATGTACACATGAGTGATTTGCTGAGTGGCCGCGACAGTCTTGCGAACTACCAGGGGCTCGTCGCATGTGGTGGCTTCTCGTTCGGCGATGTGCTCGGCGCGGGTGGTGGCTGGGCCAAATCGGTGCTGTACCACTCACGTACCCGGGACCAGTTTGCGGAGTTCTTTGCGCGCAGCGATTCGTTTGCGTTGGGAGTTTGCAATGGCTGCCAAATGTTGTCGCACCTGCGCGAGCTTATTCCAGGTGCCGAAAGCTGGCCACGCTTCCTGCGTAACAAGTCTGAACAGTTCGAGGCGCGCCTGAGTCTTGTGGAAGTTCTGGAGAGTCCGTCGATATTTCTGCAGGGCATGGGGGGCTCGCGGATGCCGATAGCGACGTCGCACGGTGAAGGCCGGGTCAAATTTGTTGAGGACAGCGACCGTTACACGGCCTCGCACATGATTGCAGTGCGCTACGTTGATAACTACGGCGATGTAGCGGACGCATACCCGGCAAACCCGAACGGGTCTCTCGATGGCATTTGCGGTTTATCGAATGAGGACGGCCGTGTGACCATAATGATGCCGCACCCCGAACGCGTAGCACGAACGATGCAGAACTCGTGGCACCCCGAAAACTGGGGCGCCGATGGCCCATGGATGCGCATGTTTCGCAATGCCCGCGTCGCGATTGACTAACCAGAGTAGGAGCCCGCCCTAACGGGCGATCACAGATATCAAAAAAACAGCCAAGAAAATTCTGAAAGAACACCCGGCACTTATCGTGTCCGCGTTCTACGTCGCTGCGTCGGTCATCGGGATGTTCTATTCCTGGGCGTTTCTGAGGTGGTTTGGCATCAATGTCTTCAACTACGCTCAGATCAGTGACTTTCTTCTCGTGTCACTGAAAGAACCGTTCACCTGGGGTCTCGTTATTATCGCGGTCGTCCTCGTGAATATTGATAATGCATCGAGTCGTCGGGTTGGACGCGGGACAACCGCGAAATGGCTTGCCTGGTACGGCTCGCCGAAATACCGATTTATGAATAATTTTGTCGCGGTTCTTATGGTGCTGTTGTTCTTGTACTCGTATGCTTTCGCACAGGCGCGCGATACACGCGATGGTGACGGCAAGATTGTTGACGTGATGTTTGCCGACAGCGGTGCAGCAACCACAGCGTTGTTGCTGGGTACGACGGGGCAATTCGTGTTTCTGTATGACGAAAACACTGAACGTGTCGATATCCACCCAATCGAGAACATTCACTCGATATCGTTCCGGGTTCCGGAAAGAAACTAGGCCGACGAGGCCAGGTCGTTGTCGCTCTCCTGAACGAAGAAGTTGCGGACCTTGAGTGCACGCGTGAGTTTGCCGCGGCGCACGAAGCACTGGTAGAACATGTCCTTGAGGACCTCCAGTAAAATGCCGGCCTGCGTCCTGGTCAGGAGCGGCAGGTCTTCTTCCTCACCTGTATCGAATAAAACGGTCTTGATCGGAGTGAAAGTCTCATCGTCGATTCCGGCGATGTCCTGGGCGATGACGATTTCTTCAAACGCTCTGAGTCGACCACCTTCGCCGAGTTCAGCGTACGCGCTGGAAGCCGAACGGCGACACATCGAGGCAAACGCGTTGAAGTTGTTGTTCGAGTAACACGAAAGTGCTTCGCGAAACATGATCTCCGTGTGCTTGGGCAAGTAGGAGAATGCGAAACGTTCTTTGGGGCGCTCGAGCTCAATGAAGTTGCGGTACAGCTCCACCTGGTTCTCGTCGTATCGCTTTACGGCGAAGCGCAGGAAAACAGGTGCCTGGCAGGCATCGCAGCGATACACAAGGCCGACGTGTTTTGGATGGTGTTTGAGCAGATCGTCGGCGTGCGGCACCGACTGCGGACTCATGTGTGAATAGACACTGCAATACGGGCACTCCAGACCGATCTGCTCGTCATCTTCGAGCAGGAGCCCCTGATCCCTGTCCAACACTATCGCCATCTTCGCTCTTTATTATTTGATGCTAAATGTATTTCTAAATCAATTAGCTAGGTAAGTATGCACCATCGGACCGATGTCTCTGCCAGCGCTTTACATAATGCAAAATTATTCCGGTGTCTGTCCCCAATCTCCAACAGCTTCTCGTGCCTGGTCGTTAACTGGGCGCGCAATCAGGGCATCCCGGGAAAGCGTCACCTTGAATCGGGCCCCGTCGGCCATCGGCAGGTAGGTCGCTGTTCCGTAATATGCGTCAACGCCGGGCAGCAATTTCGGGAAATTTCGGGCCAGGCTCCACAGATCCAGCGGCCGTTCTTCGGCCAGGCCATGAACGCTGCGCGGTTCCGTGCGTTCGCTGTCGAGAGATGCATAGCGGCCGCTGAGTCGTTCGAGCTGATAGACGGGTTCGAATCCGAGCATGGTTGCCGGCGGTGTCATGGTGACGACGCGGGCATCGAGCTGCCACTCATCGCCACGCAAAGTCAGCAAGCGATCGACTTCGCCATCGATCATCAAACGCGCTGTGTATTCCTGCTGCGCCGAACGCGAAAACTCGATCACGCCGACCAGTTGCTCGTCAGTCAGCCGCTCATACCCCAGGTAGCTCATGAAGAGCAGGATGCCGGCCGTGCCGATGGCGCCGGTCGCCGCACAGGCCGTGGCGGAACCGCCGGCGCGAAGCAGGTGCCTGTGCCGCAAATGCGCTACGGTTTTGCCCAGATAGAGCAACGCAATGAGCGCAAATACTGCGCTGACGGCAATGAACACGTTCATTTGGAACTCCAAACAGGTCCCTTAGGCGTACTAGGACTCCAGCCGATTGTATTTTATACGATTTTGGTTGTCAGCATCGGATCCGTGGCGCCGATGGCGGTCTTATGAATTTCCCGGTGGGGAGGTTGGGCCGTAATCCCGGTCAGGACAATCTTCTCCACAGCAAACGCATCAGCTGTACGAAAGATGTAGCCCACGTTGTGCGCCGAGCGAATGT
>CALZHX010000074.1 GCA_945787435.1 uncultured Woeseiaceae bacterium | reverse complement strand
GTTGGCAGCCCCTGACCACCGTGGTCCGGGTCGGCGTCGATGCCAGTCCAGCCATTTTCGATGAACTGCGTGTAGGCTTCTTTGAACCCTGGCGGAGTGCGCACCGAACCGTCTTCGAATACGGCGCCGTGCTCGTCGCCTTCGCGATTGATTGTCAGCAGTTCGGTACTGGCGAATTTTCCGGCTTCCTCGAGAATGGCCTCGATGATATCGGCGTCGACCTCTTCATAGCCGGGCAGGGAGGTAAGGCGATCGATACCTATCCATTCGTTGAGAAGGAATAGCATGTCCTTGATCGGGGCGTCGTATTTCATAGTCTGGTCAGTTTCTAAGTGGAGTACCGTGTTCGAGCATGAACTCAATCCTGTCTCTCGTCTGTAAGGTCTTACCGAGAGTCACAAATGCCTTGCGCTCGAGTGCAAAGAGGTCATTTTCAGACAACTCCGTCCCTGCGTCTATATCGCCACCGCTAACGATCATGGCAATCTGGGCTCCGGTGGTCACGTCATGCGGCGTGAGATGGCCTTTCTCGTGCGCTTTCTGTAGCCATTCGCACATTTCGGCCCAGACGTCGCGGCCCGGCATCGCCAGCGGCGCGCGTCTGGTTACGCTGTAACCCGGGGCCATTCCCATGACAGCAGACATCGCAGTGTCGAGCAGACGATCGCGGTTCATGATGTAGTCATCGACGCCCTCACGGAACATGGCCAGTGGTTCGGCTTCGAGCGGAGATCGCGCGGTCTTGCCGTAGCCGATATTCATGAAGGCATTCCAGGCCGCCCTGGTGATATCGCCTTCACGCTCGTACCAG
This sequence comes from uncultured Woeseiaceae bacterium, assembly GCA_945787435.1. Classification (GTDB taxonomy): domain Bacteria; phylum Pseudomonadota; class Gammaproteobacteria; order Steroidobacterales; family Woeseiaceae; genus UBA1847. The sequence goes on along the minus strand of CALZHX010000074.1, from coordinate 2,090 downwards.
CGGTACAGCATTTCCTTGACGCCGCCGCCGCCCGGAACGACACCGACCAGGGATTCGACCAGGCCAGTCACCGAGTTCGCATGGAAAATGACTTTGTCAGTGTGCAACAGGACTTCGAAACCACCGCCCATCGACAGTCCCGACGGCGCAGCGACTACAGGAACCGGGGCGTATTTCATCGCAGCCAGCGTCCTCTGGTAATGATCAAGAAATGCATCGAGGCCGCTCATGTCCTGGTTGGCGACGAAGCCGAGAATGCTCTGCAAGTCTGCGCCGCAGGAGAAGTGCTGGGCATCATTGTGAATAATGAGTCCGGCCATGTTTGCTGATGCGTGTTCGATGGCCGCCTCGAGTAACTGCATCGACTCGGGTCCGAGTGCATTGGCCTTGGTATGGAATTCGACGATCCCGACACTGTTCTCGAGTTCAAAGAAGCTGGCCGCCTGGTTTTCCAGCACGGGCGTTAATGTGCGTCGTTGTTCGCTGAATCGGCGGATGCCATCTGCTCGCCGTAAGGCCTGGTAGCTGCCGTCGGCGAGCAGGTATTGCAGCGTTCCATTCTCAACTCGATAGAACGAGTTCCCTGTCGCCGTGCGCAAGAACCCGGGTACATCGCGGCCTTCTTCTTCCAGCTGTGCCACGAACTTGTCGACACCGAATGCGTCGATCATCTCGAACGGGCCCTGGATCCAGTTGTAGCCGAGTTTCATCGCGTCATCGACGGCGACGAGCGATTCATTGGTGTCGGGTACGAGCGTAGCGGCATAGCACAGCGTACTGGACAGCACATCCCAGTAATATTGCCGATGCTTGTCATTATTCTCGATGTCCGGCTCGCAAGCTGCGTAGTCACGATAACGGGAGCTTTCGAAGTTAAGGGTCTTGCGGCTGACGCCATTGGCAGTATCGGCGGGCTGATAGAAGCCGCCTTTGCCGCCCTTATTGCCGATCAGGCCCTGTTCAATCATCCACGCCATGATCGGGACGTCGGCAGACACGTCGTGGAACGCATCGTCACCGGGCAGTATGGACTTAAGGCTCTTCGCGACGTCCGACATCAGGTCGATGCCGATTAGGTCATAGAGCCCGAACACGCCAGTCTTGGGAATACCCATCGGCCGGCCGAAAATGGCGTCCGCTACTTCAGGTGTCAGGCCCATGTCGAATGCTGTGTGCAGCGCTTTCTGGATGGCGAAGACACCGACGCGGTTGCCCAGGAAGCCAGGTGTGTCATTGCAGACGACGACGCCTTTTCCGAGCCGCTGTTCGCAGAAATGACCGAGGTAGTCTATGACGTCGCTGCGTGTTTCAGTTCCACGCACCAGCTCGAGCAATCGCATGTAGCGCACCGGGTTGAAAAAGTGCGTGATCGCAAATTCCTCGCGAAACGCGACAGGCATGCCTTCGACAAGTAGCGAAATCGGAATGGTCGATGTATTCGAAGAGATAATTGAACCGGGCTTACGGTATTTGTCTATCTCCCGGTACAGTAATTTCTTGATGTCGAGGCGTTCGACGATTGCTTCCGCAATCCAGTCGACGTCAGCGAGATTCGCTATGTCATCTTCGGTGTTTCCGATAGTGATGTGCTCAAGGAGATCCTTGTGCAGCAGGCCGGGCTGTTTGTCGTCGAGCAGGCGTTCGAGCGCGCGCTCGCAAATGGCGTTGCGGTTGTCGCCTGCGGCGGGAATATCGAGTAGCAAGACTTTGACTCCCGCGTTGGCGAGTTGTCCTGCGATTCCGAGGCCCATCGTGCCCGCCCCAATGACGGCGGCGCTGTCAATTTCGTACATGATTGGTTTCTACGTTGTGGGGTTGTTCTTGAATATGAAGTCTCTGAGAAGGGTGCGACATTTGTTGGGTGCTTCCTGCGGGACGATGTGACCGCTCTCATGGATCACCGCGACCTCGGGGCTGCTCAGATGTTCGATCAGCTTGTCGGTTGCCTTTTTCGGCACCATACGGTCCTTGCCGGCCACGATGACCTGGGTCGGGCAACTTAGCCTTTCGGCAGCGGCGACGCCGTTCTTGTAGTTGTTACAGGCATGGAGATCCGTCGCCAGCGCGTCCGGTGTATTGCCGCGCATGAT
>CALZHX010000073.1 GCA_945787435.1 uncultured Woeseiaceae bacterium | reverse complement strand
TGATGGAAAGTGCCGATCTGACAGACCATATCTCTCGACGTTTTAATAAAGACATCGAGGATCTGCGTAACAATGTTCTAACAATGGGTGGCGTTGTCGAGGCGCAGCTGGCGCGCGCCATTTCGGCGATCGTGACCGGCGATAGCGAACTCGGTCTGCAGGTCGCAGAAGACGACTACAAGGTTAACGAGCTTGAGGTCAGTATCGACGAAGAGTGCAGCAGGATTCTCGCTACGCGTGCTCCTGCTGCAGGGGATCTGCGCCTCATTGTTGCAATCATTAAGACGATTACTGATCTTGAGCGAATTGGTGATGAGGCCGAGAAAATTGGCTTCCTCGCGTCCAAGCTGGCTGGTATGGACCGGCCTTCGGATTCGTACAGAGAGCTCAAGACACTCGGCACACATGTCTCGCACATGGTTCGGGACGCCATGAACGCGTTCGCGCGTCTTGATGTCGATGATGCGTTCGAGGTTGTTCGCGAGGACGAGGATGTCGACCAGGAGTACAACGCGATTCAACGTCAGTGCATCACATTTATGATGGAAGACCCTCGTAGCATCAAGCGCGTCATGAACGTGACCTGGGCAGCGCGATCGCTCGAACGCATCGGCGACCATGCGAAGAACATCTGCGAGTACGTGATCTATATGGTACGGGGCAGGGATGTGCGTCATACTGGCATTTCTGACGCCTCCGAACTCACTTCTGACTAGATCATCATGACAATACCCGGACGCCGCGTCCTCAATTTTGTGGGCTTCGCAGCCTGCGCAGGAATGATGGGCTTCGCATTGTTTGCGCAGCACGTGCTCCTGCTCGATCCTTGCCCGCTGTGCGTCCTGCAGCGAGTTGCGGTCATTACGCTTGGCATCGTATTCCTCGTTGCGGCCATTCACAATTCCGAGAGCTGGGGCAGTCGCGTCTACGCGATTCTGATTCTCCTGGCAGCCGGCGACGGCGTTGCGATCGCCGGATGGCATGTGCATATGCAAAATTTGCCGCCGAGCGAAGTGCCGTCCTGCGGCCCCGGCCTCGACTACATGCTCGAAAACTTCGGACTAAGCGAAGCGCTGAGCATGGTCTTCAAGGGTTCGGGCGAATGTGCTGACATCTTGTGGAGCTTTCTCGGCCTTTCGATGCCAGCGTGGGTTGTTATCTGCATGCTGAGTCTCGGCGCGGCCGGCATCTGGAACAATTTACGTAAGCAATAACTCCATTATTCGTCGGTACATCGATGACAGCGCAACAACGTCGTCGATGCGAACGTGCTCGTTGACCTTGTGAATCGATGCATTGACGGGACCGAGTTCAACGACGTCGGTGCCGGCTGGCGAGATGAATCGGCCATCGGACGTTCCGCCACCTGTTGATAGTTCGGGTGGTGTGCCGGAATACTCCGTGACCGCCTGGCTGACCGCATCGATGAGTTTGCCGGGCTCAGTGAGGAACGGTTCACCAGAGAGGTGCCAGTCGAGTTCGTAGTCGATCTTATGCGCGTCAAACAGCTGGCGAACTTTGTCTTTCAAACCGTGGTGATCCCACTCTGTGGAATAACGAAAATTGAAGCGGGCCTTGAGTTCGCCGGGCGTAACATTCGGAAAGCCGACGCCTGCCTGGATATCGACGACCTGGAAGCTGGTCGGAGGGAAGAACTCATTGCCTTGGTCCCACTCCGTCGTATAGAGATCGGACAGGACCGGCGCGAATCTGCCGATCGGATTGTCCGCAAGCTGCGGATACGCAACGTGTCCCTGCACGCCACGTACGGTCAACATGCCGCTGAGAGAACCGCGCCGACCGACGCGAACGATATCGCCGAGACGTTCCTGACTGGAGGGTTCGCCGAGTACGCACCAATCTATGTCTTCCTCGCGTGACTGCAGTTCTTCAACCACTTTCAATGTGCCATCGCGTGCGCGGCCTTCCTCATCGCTCGTTATCAACAAGGCAAGACTGCCGTCGTGGTCTGAATGGTCCGCGACGAAAGACTCAAGCGCTGTAATCATAGCCGCCAGTCCGCTTTTCATATCGGCCGATCCGCGCCCGTATATGTATCCGTCTTTGACGACGGGTTCAAACGGATCTGTATCCCACTCGTCCTCGGCACCCGGCGGGACGACATCAGTATGGCCGGCGAAGCACAGTACAGGTGCGGCGTTGCCTTTTCGAGCCCAGAGATTCGTCACATCATTGAACTGCAGTGTCTCGCATTCGAAGCCCAGTAATCCCAGCCGGCGAGCCAGGATTTGCTGGCAACCGGCGTCGTCCGGCGTAACTGACGGCCTGCGAATCAGCTGCGCCAACAAATCGATCACCGGATGCTCGGGCGATTGCGCTTCAGATGTTGGCATTAGTTCTATGGAATCCGTGTAAATTATTGAAAATAATAAATAAAAAGAGCTTTTTCGTAGATGGCTATCTGATCATTATCAGGCCGTGTTTGCAACAATTCGGTAACAATTGGCCGCTAAGCTGGGCGCCATATTCCAATCTACTCCGGAGAGTTAGAGTGACTAAAAGAAACACAGCACTAGTGTTACTTGCAAGCGTGGTTATCGCGACCGGTTATTCAGGCGTGGCCCAGGCGCAGGCCGGCCGTGACTACATCTACATTGTCGGCTCTTCGACCGTGTATCCGTTTGCGACTGTCGTTGCGGAGCGATTCGGGCGCGGCACCGAGTTCAAGACGCCCAAGGTTGAATCGACGGGCTCGGGCGGCGGTCTGAAGCTGTTTTGCGATGGAGTGGGTGTCGATCATCCCGATATCACGAACTCATCGCGAGCCATTAAGCAGTCTGAAGTCGATAGTTGTTCGAGCAACGGTGTCACGGAGATCATCGAGGTCAAAATCGGCTACGACGGCATTGTTATCGCGAATGCGATCGGCTCCAGCGATGTGAACCTGTCGCGCACCGATATATTCATGGCGCTGGCCAAGCGGGTTCCTGGCGATACTGAGGGTGAGCTGATTGACAATCCTAATGAGACCTGGGCGGACGTGAATCCGGCGCTGCCCGATGTTCGTATCGAGGTCCTCGGTCCGCCGCCGACGTCCGGTACGCGCGACGCATTTGTTGAACTTGCCATGGAGGGTGGCTGCCAGTCAGTTGCCTGGGTCAAGGACCTCAAGAAGTCGGATGGCGATAATTACAAGGCGATTTGTCATACGATTCGCGAAGACGGCGCGTTCGTCGAGGCTGGTGAGAACGATAACCTGATCGTGCAAAAACTCGAAGCTAACCCGAACGCGTTTGGCATATTCGGCTTCAGCTTTCTCGACCAGAATACCGAGAAAGTAAAAGGTGCCCAGGTTGACGGCGTAGCGCCGACATTCGATGCAATTGCCGATGGTGACTATCCTGTTTCGCGACCACTATATTTCTACGTCAAGAAAGCACACGTTGACGTAATTCCAGGTCTGCGTGGCTTTCTGCGGGAGTTTTCGTCAGCGCGCGCATGGGGCGACGAAGGCTATTTGTCCGATCGCGGTCTGATTCCGATGCCGGAAGAAGAGCGCGCCCAGATCGCTACGAACGTACGTGATCTTACGCCGCTTTCGATGGCCTCCCAGTAGATTGAAGTAGTAAGCACCTTGCAGAACACTACCCTGTTACTGATCCTGGTCGCGATCGCGTTCGCTGCGTTCTATGTTGGACGCGGCAGGTCGGTGGCCCTGGTTGGCGGACCGCGGCATGGAACTCGTCTGCATTCGCTGCCAGGTTACTACGGCTACTTCACAGCCATTTGGTGTCTGCTTCCTGCACTGGCTGTGTTGTTGCTTTGGATGCTTGCGGAACCGCGAGTCATAGTCGCGCTCATTATTAAGGGTCTGCCGGAAGCGCAACAAGTACTTTCCGCGGGCGAAATCAACCTGCTGGTCAACAACATCCAGAACCTGGCAGCGGGAGACGCAATTAGCGGCGACGTAGACAGTGTACTTAGCGACGCTGCATTGAGATTTCAGGAGTACTCGGTACTGAGCCGGCGTATTCTCGCCGCGCTGACTATTGGCCTCGCTGTGCTCGGTGGCACAATTGCGTGGCGGCGTATTCGGCCGGAGCTCAGGGCACGCAACCGGGTCGAGCACGTAATCTTGATGCTGTTGATTGCAGCATCGAGTATCGCGATCTTCACCACGATCGGGATCGTATTGTCGGTCCTGTTTGAGGCGATCCGCTTTTTCCAGAAAGTGCCACTGACGGAATTCCTGTTCGGACTGAACTGGAGCCCGCAAACGGCGATCCGTGCCGACCAGGTCGGTTCATCGGGGAGCTTCGGTGCTGTTCCTCTGTTCACCGGTACGATGTTGATTACGGCTATCGCGATGCTGGTCGCGGTTCCCGTTGGCATGATGACCGCTATTTACCTTGCGGAGTATTCTTCCAGGCGCGTCCGGTCGATTGCGAAACCACTGCTTGAGGTTCTCGCGGGCATTCCAACCGTTGTTTACGGATTTTTCGCAGCGCTCACAGTTGCGCCATACGTCAGACGGGCAGGAGAGTCGCTCGGTCTTGAAGTCGCGTCGGAGAGCGCGCTCGCAGCCGGGTTGGTCATGGGCATTATGATTATCCCGCTCGTGTCATCGCTGTCTGACGATGAAATAAACGCCGTACCCAGCGCAATGCGTGACGGTGCGCTTGGCCTTGGGTCAACGCGCTCGGAGACCATGACGAAGGTCATCTTGCCGGCAGCACTGCCAGGTATCGTTGGCGGCATCCTGTTAGCGGTCTCGAGAGCAATTGGTGAAACGATGATCGTTGTCATGGCGGCCGGACTCGCTGCGAATCTAACCGCCAACCCGTTTGAGGCCGTGACGACTGTAACTGTTCAGATCGTAACGCTACTTGTCGGTGATCAGGAGTTCGACAGTGCGAAGACACTCGCGGCATTCGCGTTGGGGCTCATGCTATTCGTCGTAACGTTGATCCTGAATGTGATCGGACTGCACGTGGTTCGGAAGTATCGTGAGCAATATGACTAGGAGGGTGTCCTCGCAAGAAACTCGTCACAGGGTTGAGGCTGGTCTCGCGAAGAGATACCGTCGCGAACGGCTGTTCAAGCTTGCCGGCGTATTGGCAACTACTGTCGGCGTGGTCTTCCTCGGCGTGTTCTTCCTGGACTTATTCGCCAAGGGATCATCCGCATTTAGTCAGAGCTACATGCAGCTCGATCTCGAATTCGACGCCGATGTCATCGCGCCGGGCGGCGAGGTGGATATTGTCTACGCGGATTTTGACGGGCTGGTCAGGTCGGCCCTGCGGACGGAATTTCCCAATGTAACCGGACGCAATGACAGGCGCGAGCTATACAAGCTGGTCAGTATTGGTGCCGGCTACCAGATGCAGGACATGATCGAAGCCGATCCGGACCTGCTCGGAACGACACAGACCATCTGGGTGCCCGCATCGGCAATCGTCGACATGTATGTTAAAGGCAACATCGACAGGTCACTGGACGAGTCAATGCGTCCTCTGAGCGACGCTCAGCTAGGCTGGGTCGATTCCCTGATGTCGGCCGGGAAACTCGAGAAACGCTTTAACTCGGCACTATTTTCGAACGGCGATTCACGTGAGCCGGAACTCGCCGGTATCAAGGGCGCGCTCATGGGATCTTTCTACATGTTGATCGTCACGATCATGCTGGCATTTCCGATTGGCGTTGCCGCGGCAATCTACCTCGAGGAATTTGCGCCGCGCAATCGCTGGTCGGACCTGATCGAGGTCAACATCAATAACCTCGCCGCCGTGCCGTCGATCGTCTTCGGGCTTCTTGGGCTCGCAGTATTTATCAACTGGGTGGGCATTCCACGATCCGCCCCGCTGGTTGGTGGGTTGGTCCTGTCCCTGTTAACCCTGCCGGTCATCATTATTGCGTCACGGGCTGCGATCAAGGCTGTGCCGCCGTCGATCCGCGAGGCGGCGCTTGGGCTTGGTGCGTCAAAGATGCAGGTTGTATTCCACCACGTCATGCCACTGGCGTTGCCTGGAATGCTGACCGGCGCGATCATCGGCATGAGCCGCGCTCTGGGTGAGTCGGCTCCGCTGCTCATGATCGGCATGGTCGCCTTCATCGTAGATGTGCCGGGCGGGTTCTCAGACCCGGCGACGGCATTGCCGGTACAGATTTATCTCTGGGCAGATA
>CALZHX010000072.1 GCA_945787435.1 uncultured Woeseiaceae bacterium | reverse complement strand
CGCGCGTCGCGAGGTCGGCCAGACGATGGCGGGTTGGAGTGTAAACCAGGACTGACGAGTTCATTGCGGCAGCCCAGCCAGGCAGATCTTCGTCATCCGGAATCTCCGGTGGCTGCGTCATCACGATTCGCCGCACGCCGGCGACAACAAGGACATCGATGATTTGGCCATAGGTGGCGCTGACGTCAGTTTCGTTGGTCCTCGCCGGATCAACACTGACAATCAACGCGCTGTCGAGCGGCTTGTTTGGCAGGCGCGAGGCCAGTTGGTCGAACAGGACGCGATCTGCGGCGACAAACCACTGCGCCAGCGGCCCGTAGACGAGCAACAGCAACACGCTGGCAAAGCTCAGCGCGATAACTCGGTTACGCCTTTGTTTTTGTTGCAAATTCAACGCTAATTAATTCCCTTTAGAGGGCGAAAGTATAGGAAAACGTACGACTGCGTTATGAGATAGGGTTGGCATTTTTATGTAATAAACGGTGCTTGAAGCGGTGCTATTATTGGGCCGCAAGGCACTCGCTATGTGACGCAGGTCCGGAATGTTGCCGTCGCTGCCAGCGAAACGTCTAAAAAACACCTATAAAACAAGCGATTATTCATGGCAAAGGCAAAAACGGCGTACGTCTGTACGGAGTGCGGGGCACACAGCGTTAAATGGGCCGGACAGTGTCCCGACTGCCTGGCATGGAACACGCTTACGCAGACCCGAATTGCAGCATCCCGACCGTCTCGTGAGATCGCAGCGACGGCGGCAAGACTTGACGCGTTGCCGGACGACTTTGCGGAGCGCCATGAAACGGGGTTTGCCGAATTCGACAGGGTGCTGGGCGGCGGACTGGTGCCCGGAGCCGTCATTCTGCTCGGCGGTGATCCCGGTGTTGGCAAGTCAACGTTGCTGCAGCAAGTATCAGCCAGCCTTGCTGCGGGCGCCGCAGTCCTGTACGCGACAGGCGAGGAGTCGCTACGGCAAATCGGGCAGCGTGGGCAACGTCTTGGCCTCGCGACATCCGATCTCAAGTTGCTTGCGGACACGTCACTCGAGAATGTCCTCGAGCAGGCAACCGCCTGCTCAGCAAACGTGCTGATCATCGATTCCGTCCAGACAATGTCGAGTTCTGACCTGCCGTCAGCACCGGGTTCGGTCGCTCAGTTGCGCCAATGCGTCGGGCGCGTCGTTCAGTACGCGAAGCAGAAAGAAGTGGCTGTTTTCATAATCGGCCATGTGACCAAGGAAGGCGCGATTGCGGGGCCACGGGTTGTCGAGCATATGGTGGATACCGTGCTTTATTTCGAGAGTGATCCGGCCAGCCGGTACACGCTGATTCGCTCGGTCAAAAATCGCTTCGGGGCGAGCGGTGAGATGGGCGTTTTTGCCATGACCGAGACGGGTTTTCGCCAGGTCAGCAACCCGTCTGCAATTTTTCTGTCGCGTGATTCCGTCGCCGAGCCGGGCAGTGTGGTGACGGTAGCCTGGGAAGGTAGCAGGCCTTTGCTAGTGGAGATTCAGGCGCTGGTCGCTGATGGGGCGACGACACACCCAAAGCGCCTTGCAAGTGGAGTAGACCAGAATCGTCTGGCGTTGCTGCTCGCTGTTCTGCAACGCCACGGAGGGCTCGCACTCGGTCCCGAGGATGTCTTTGTGAACGTGGTCGGCGGATTGCGCATTGGTGAGACCGCTGTCGATCTGCCTGCCTTACTGGCTATCGTTTCCAGCTTCAGAGACAAGGCCTGCACTGAGCGCCTTGTGAGCTTCGGAGAGATCGGTCTGGCTGGTGAAATTCGGCCCGTTCGCTTTGGTGAGGAACGCATAGCCGCCGCCGCAAAACAGGGTTTTACACGCGCGCTTGTACCGCACGCGAATATGCCCAAGAAAAAGCCAAAGGGTATTGAGGTTGTGGGTATCAAACGCGTTCGCGATGCGCTCGACGAGGCATTCTAAGCGTCGCCTGGCGTACTCTTTTCCATGCGCAGTCCTACGCGCACGGTGCGAATTCGAGTATCGTCGGACTCGATTATCTCAATTGGGTAGCCGCTGATCTTCAGGCAGGTCCGAGGTTCCGGAATCGTCTCCAGCATCTCCAGGATAAGGCCGTTAATAGTCTTCGGCCCGTCCGTCGGCAGCTCCCAGTCTTGTGATCGGTTGAGTTCGCGAATATTGGCCGTGCCATCGACGATCCACGTATTGGCGCCCTCTTTGACGACATCGTCGTCGCTATCGCCCGGGTCAGTGGTGAATTTACCGACAATCTCCTCGAGAATATCCTCGAGCGTCACAATGCCCTGGATGTCGCCGTATTCGTCAACCACCAGGGCAATACGCATGCGTCGTCGCTGGAACTGCACGAGCTGCGTGCTCAGCGGAGTTCCTTCAGGAACAAAGTAGGGTTCGTCGAGGAGTTCGATCAGGGCATCGTGGTCGAATGAGAGCTTCGCCAGGGCAGCGAGCCGACGCATGTGCAAGACGCCGATAACCTGGTCGATGTTGTCGCGATAGACAGGCAATCGTGTGTGTTCGCTTTCAGTAATAATGCGTTCGATGTCTTTGATGTCACCGTCGAGGTCAATACCAATGATTTCGTTGTGCGGCACCATCACGTCGTCGACCGTGACCTTCTCGAGGTCGAGAATACTGATCAACATCTGACGGTATCGATTCGATATTCGGCCGCCTGCCTCGTACACAAGGGTACGCAACTCTTCCTGTGACAGTGAATGCGAACGTGCGTCGTCGCCACGCACGCCGAACAAGTACAGCACGGCATTCGACGCAATGTTGGTGAGCCACACAATCGGGTAGGCGATCTTGAGCAGCGGGTAATAAATGATCGAAGCCGGGAACGCCAGTTTCTCCGGATGTAATGCAGCAAGCGTTTTCGGCGCGGCTTCGGCAAAAATCAGGACGACTAGCGTAAGGACGCCGGTTGCAATTGCGACGGCCGGTTCACCGCCGATTTGTACCGCGATCAGGGTTACGACGGCGACCATAGAGAAGTTGGCGAGGTTGTTGCCCAGCAGAATCAGGCCAATCAGCCGATCGGGCCTTTTGAGGAGCCGTTCCGCGAGTACTGCGCCGCGATGACCCTTGCGCGCCTTATGGCGCAACTGGTAGCGATTCAGGCTCATTAACGCCGTTTCCGAGCCCGAAAAAAAGGCGGAAAGTACGAGTAATGTGACGAGTAACCCTATTAGGGCACCTAGCGGAACGTCATCGCCCAAAGAAAGGCCACCTCCTCAAAATATTGCACTTGCTCAGTTCAGCAGGACACACTCGGGCTGTCAAGAATTCAGGTCGCAGCTTCGAGAGCGCTTTATCAGCCCCAGCTACGGTTCAGAAGTTCTTCGAGTACGTAGCGTGCCCCAAAGTAGGCAATGCACAGGAACGCAAAACCCCACAGGTACAGGTACACGGCGCGCCTGCCGCGCCAGCCTGCGAACATGCGTCCGGCGACCAGGATGCCGAACAGGAGCAAAGCGAGCAGAGAGAAAGCGGTCTTGTGCGCAAGATGCTGCGCGAACAAGTCTTCGACGAACGCGAAACCGGAAAGTACAGCCAGCAGAAGCACCGAGAAACCTGCGGCGGTGACGCTGAACAACATTTTTTCGGTCGTCTCGAGCGGCGCAAACAGCTGGTTTCCGGAAGACAGCATGCCGGCCTTGAGACGACGATCCTGGATGAGCGCGTAGATTGCGACGATAGCTCCGGCGGTCAGCAGCCCGTAGGCAAACATTGCGATCAGGATATGCGCCTGGATCTGCCAGGACAGGCCGGACGTGACGGGAACATCCGGCTGCATATCCATTGGAATGGTGGCCACGGCGGCAAGGAATAACAGGCCGGCCGTCATGCCGCGCAGCGTTGGCTCGAGCGCGCCAACAAGGCCGATCAATGCGAGTTGCAGACCGATGAGTGACACTGCGCCAGCAAGGGACACGCTGAGTCCGTTGGCCTGGTTCATCTGTACAAAGAGATCCTGCCCGTGGAGCGCAATACCGATGGTCGCAAACGCCGTCGCTAGCGCCAGAAGCAGTCGCTCCTGACGGCTATATTTCGGCAACCGAGACATCGCGAAAGCGACAGCTGCCAACAGGTACAGCAAAAGAATTGTGATTTGAAACACAGAAACCGACCGGTGCTTGACCTAACGTTTCGCTGAACGAATCTTCCCACAGGGCGGAGTTCAATAGAACCCCAACATCATGCGTATTCGAATTCTCGGTTGTAGTGGCGGTATCGGCGCCGGCTCGCGTACGTCAGCGATGCTGGTTGACGATGACGTATTGATCGATGCGGGCACCGGAATCGGTGACCTCGCGCTGGATGATATCGATTCGATTCGGCATGTATTCCTGACACACGCGCACCTGGACCACATCGCCGGTTTGCCGATGCTCGCGGACAGTGTTTTTGACGAAAACTTCACTACACCGCTGACGGTGTACGCTCGTGAGGAAACGCTGCGCGCTCTCCAGGACCATGTTTTCAATGGCGTGATCTGGCCTGATTTCGCGCGGCTTCCGACCGCCGGAAATCCGATGTTGCGATACCAGGTTTGCAGCCCTGGTGACACGGTGACGATCAAAAATCGCAACTTCTATGCAGTGGATGTGATGCATACGGTCCCGACCCTCGGTTACACAGTACAAAACTCCGGCGGTGTATTCGCTGTCAGCGGCGACACGAAAACCAATGAGACCTTATGGCCGGTGCTGAACGCCTGTGACGATCTGAGGGTGCTTGTCATCGAAGTGTCGTTTCCCAACGAGATGGAACGCCTGGCTAACGACGCCGGTCACTATTGTCCAATCACGCTCGCGAAGGATCTGGAACGACTGCAGCATGAACCTGAGATCTGGTTGACGGGCATGAAGCCCGGCGAGGAAGATCGCATACTCGACCAGGTCCACAAAGCTGCGCCGGCAAAAAACATCAAGATGCTGTCAGCCGGAACGATCCTCACCGTTTAAGAGCCCACCTGCAGGAGCCCACCTCTGCTCAAGGGGGACCTGGCCGGCGATCCGTAATTGTCACGGAACGGATGACCCCGGATCGCCACTAGAAGCGTATCGAGGCGCTAATTCCAAATGAGTCCTGGTCGGCATCCCTG
>CALZHX010000071.1 GCA_945787435.1 uncultured Woeseiaceae bacterium | reverse complement strand
CCGTTTTTTGTCCATCTTGCCGATGACCTGATCGCCGGAGATCCACCGTGCCTCACGCAGATGGCAGGAGAATATGCACGTCACAGTGGCAGCGTGATCGCGGTGGAGACCGTACCCCAGGATGATACGTCGAGCTACGGCATTGTCGCCGTCGATGACGAGTCTCGAATTACGCAGATCGTTGAGAAACCGGACCCGAAGGATGCGCCGTCGAACTCTGCTGTTGTTGGGCGGTACCTGCATGCGCCAGAGATATTTGACAAACTTGAGACAACCGGGCGCGGTGCCGGTGGCGAAATCCAGCTCACGGACGCCATTGCCGATTTGTTACCGGAATCCGCTGTGTACGCCTATTCGTTTAGCGGTGAGCGGTTTGACTGTGGCAGCAAGCTGGGATACCTGAGGGCCACCGTAGCCTATGGTCTGAGTCACCCCGACACAGGAGAAGCGTTTCGCGCACATTTGCGTGACACCTTGTGTGATTAGCAGGTTAGAAGGCTGTACTGAGCACCGGTCTGGGATTAAGCTCGACTCCTGACATTCAGGGTGCCTCCAATGAAAAGACTGTTTGCGGCTTGCGTACTGCTATTTTCAATGTCGGTCAATGCTCAGGATCGATACCTTGTTGATTGGGACACTGTTGGCGAGGAGACCCTGCAACATCTCTCCGAACTCGTGAAGATCGATACGAGTAACCCGCCAGGTAACGAAACCGAAGCTGCCAGGTACGTCGAAGCGATACTCGCGGCTGAGGGAATCGATTCAGACCTGTATGCACTGGACCCGGAACGCGCCAACCTTGTTGCCCGGATAAAAGGCAATGGTTCCAAACGACCTATCCTCATCATGGGGCACACGGACGTTGTCGGTGTACAGGCAGAGCGTTGGACCGAGGGGCCGTTTAGCGGCCTGCGCAAAGACGGCTGGGTTTATGGTCGTGGCACTCTGGACGACAAGGACTCCGTGGCCGCCGGCATGATGGTCATGATCATGCTGAAGCGCTATGGCGTCGAACTGGATCGCGACATCATTTTCCTTGCCGAATCGGGCGAAGAGGGAACACCGCATGTCGGCATTAACTTCATGGTCGAGAAACACTGGGATGCGATTGACGCGGAGTACTGCCTTGCTGAAGGCGGCAGCGGAATCCTGGAGGACCAGGGCGTCACAGTGGTAGGCGTGCAAACGACAGAGAAAATGCCTCGGCGCGCGACTCTCATCGCGCGCGGCACGGCGGGGCATGGCTCGGTCCCGCGCACTGACAATGCCGTCGCCGCAATTGCCCGCGCTGTCGCGCGGGCGGACGCGTGGCACACCGAAATGCGACTGAACGGAACGACTGAAGCTTACTTCGATCGTCTCGCGACAATCTCGGAACCGGAAGACGCTTTCCGTTATCAGAACATCGATAATCCGGAAGAGTCCGACGCAATCCAGCAACATTTTCTCGAGAACTTCCCGTACCACTATTCGGTACTGCGGACATCGGTTGTGCCGACAATAATCGACGCAGGGTTTCGCAAGAACGTGATTCCATCCGAGGCGACCGCGATGCTCGATATTCGCATGCTCCCAGACGAAGACGTTGAGGCGTTTTATGCGCAACTGGCCGAGGTGATCGATGATCCGAACGTGGAAATCGTTCCTGAGAGTATTTATCGTCCGGCGGCGCCCCCTTCCGGACTCGACAATGCAATGTTCGAGAGCATCGAACGCGTAGCGGGAGAGATCTATCCGGATGCCATCGTTCTTCCGACAATGTCCACCGGTGCGACGGATATGGCGCAGGTGCGCGCCAAAGGCGTTCCGGCTTACGGCATCGGTCCGATTCGCAGTATCGCGGAGCTGAACAGCGGCAACTGTGCGCACAGTGATAACGAGCGAGTATCAGAGGATGCGATGAAGGACTTTCTTCGATTTCTCTGGATGACCGTAATTGACGTCGCTGCCAGCGAACAATGACGCAGCTCGATCTCGTCGTTTTCGACATGATCGGAACGACTATCCAGGCCAGCGAGAAGATTCCGCAGGCATTCATTACGGCGTTTGCGGGCGAGGGCGTTCACCTGACTGCCGCAGATGTGTCTTCAGTTCGTGGTAAGTCGAAACGCGAGGCTATTGAGGAACTGCTGCTAGCGCACGCCGGGGAGGAAACTGCAAAGCACCGTTCGAATTTAGTTTATGCGGCATTCAAGGCTGAACTGCTCAGTTGTTATCGCGACGCCCCCGTAACAGCGATTGAAGGCGCGGAAGAGACCTTTGACTGGTGTCGTAGCAACACGATTCGAACGGCGCTCACGACGGGCTTCGACTACGAACTCGCGGCCGTTCTTGTTGACAAGCTGGGCTGGTTGGACCTGGTCGACGTCCTCGTGTGCAATGATGATGTCTCTGCGGGCCGGCCGGCACCGGATCTGATCCTGGCAGCGATGAGTCGTCTGAAGCTGACTGACGTCGCCCGAGTCGTGAGTGTTGGCGATACGGTTTCCGATCTTGAGGCAGGCGCCAACGCCGGGACCCGATGGAACATCGGAGTGTTGTCGGGCGCGCATTCCAGGGAGCAGCTTTCAGCCGCACCGCATACTGCACTGATCGTGAGTGTCGCGAATTTGCCGGAGCTGTTTTCCTATCCGCTCGACGACATCACGTAGAAGTACCACGAATAGAATGCGGCCCATACGCAAACGTGCAAAACCTGCAATGTACGTATGCCTACAAACCGGTTAAGTACTCTGCTTGCTGCCGCAGAGACCGCGGTCACGATAACGAAGCGCATCAACCTCGCCGGTATGCTGATGAGCAAGAAGATAAACAGGCCGTAACCCAGTTGCGCAGCCTCAATGGCGTAGAGCTTATACGGCGTACCGACAAGCGGACCGATGAATAGCGCCACCAGGCCGCTGTTTTGCAGTTGATCTCGTACGTTATGCAGCATGCCCTCATTTATGGCCGGGATTGACACAAACACTTCTCGCAGCGGATCTGCGTTGACAAGCCCCACATACCAGATGAGTGCACCACCGATCAAAGCGCCCAGGAGCGCCCACAGGCACGCCCACATCGCTCGCTTGAAACTACGTAGCGCGATCCAGCTGAGTAGTACGTCAGGGACGATAAAGAAGAGAGTCGCTTCAGCCAGGCCCCATAGCGCGGCGAGTGCGTTAGTTCGGCTGGGTTTCATTGCCCGCGGCAAGCTCCTGCAGTCCTCTCGTAACGCGGTTGTAGATGGTCAACGTTGTTAGCAGGGCGACAACCAACAATGCAGCATTTACCCACCAGCCGGGTTGCACGCCGACGCCAAGCAACAGGCCAAACAACCCAAAGACAAATGCGCGATCGCTTTTGCCCATGGGGCCGTCGTAACGGCGGCTGGCCCCTACCTGGACCGAAACAACACCGGCCATTTCTGTGAGAAGTGACAGGATTACAATAATGATCACAAGCACAGGTGAGACACCGGCCACCATGGCGAAGGGCAGATACAGGGCGGCGTCAGCTGCAACGTCGCTCAGTTCGTTGAGAAATCCCCCGAGTTCGCTTTGCAGACCGTGTTCTCTCGCCAACATGCCATCGATGGCGTTCAGCGCCATTCGCAGGAACAGCCATAT
>CALZHX010000070.1 GCA_945787435.1 uncultured Woeseiaceae bacterium | reverse complement strand
CGAGTCGATAGGCGGATTCGTTACCTGTGCGAACTGCTGGCGGAAGTAGTCAAACGGCGAGCGGATCTTTTCAGACAGCACGGCCATCGGTGTGTCGTCGCCCATTGAACCAACGGCTTCCTGTCCGGCCTTTGCCAGCACTGCGACGACGTCGTTCAGTTCTTCGCGCGTCAGGTTGAACATCTTCTGATAGCTGGCAAGCGTTTGCTCATCAAAAGGTTCGGCAGCCATGTGCGTGTCGACCAGCTCGGAGTCGAGGTAGCGCACACCCTGCTTGAGCCACTTCTTGTACGGGGCGCGCGTCTTGAGAATGTCGTGAATGTCTTCGTTTTCCAGCAACACACCATTCACGAGGTCCACGGCGATCATCTCGCCGGGGCCCAGGCGTCCCTTGCTGATGACGTCTTTTTCGTCGTAATCGTAAACGCCGATTTCAGACGCGATTGTAATGTGCCGGTCTTTGGTCATGACGTAGCGGGCGGGCCGCAGGCCGTTCCTGTCCAGAGAACACGCGGCATAACGACCATCCGTCAGCACGATGCCGGCCGGGCCATCCCATGGCTCCATCTGGCAGTCGAAAAACTCATAGAACGCGCGCACGTCAGGATCGAAGTCGTCTACAGCCTGCCATGCCGGCGGCATCAGGATGCGCATGCCTTGCAGCACGTCCATGCCCCCTGCACGCATGACTTCGAGCATGTTATCCAGGCTCGATGAATCCGAACCTATCAGCGAGATGATCGGGTCGAGATCGGAAATGTCGTCGAGCTTGTCGGATATGAAATTTTTGGCGCGCGCCTGGGCCCAGTTGCGGTTGCCCTGGATCGTATTGATCTCGCCGTTGTGCGCGAGAAAGCGGAACGGTTGCGCAAGGCGCCACTGCGGCATCGTGTTTGTCGAGAAGCGCTGGTGGAATACGCACACCGATGTTTCCAGTCGCGGGTCTTCGAGGTCAGGATAAAACTCGGGCAGTGCGCCCGGCATGATCATGCCCTTGTAGCTGATCGTTACAGACGACAGGCTGGCGATGTAGGAAGCACCTTCGCCGATTCTCTTTTCGGCGCGCCGTCTCGCGAGAAAAAGGCGCCGATTGAAGCGCCCGCGCGGCATATTGTCAGGCGCATTGACGTACACCTGCTCGATTTGAGGCAGCGTCCTCAGCGCTCGCTCGCCACACACTGACGGGTCGATCGGTACGACACGCCAGCCGGCAACCTCGAGACCGATCTCGGCAATGGCCGTGTTGATTGTTTGCCGTGCGCTTTCTGCCTTCGCCGCATCCTGGTTCAGGAATACGGTTCCGGCAGCGAATCGCTCGTTAAGTGCGAACCCCAGGTCCTCTCCAACCGCACGCATGAACGTCTTCGGAAACTTGATAAGCAGGCCGCAACCGTCGCCGGTTTTTCCGTCTGCCGCAACGGCGCCGCGATGCGTCAGGCGAGCGAGCGCGGAGATCGCCGTTTCGACGACCCAGTGGCTCGGCATGTCATCGAGATTTGCAATCAGGCCGAAGCCGCAACTGTCGCGCTCGAATGCCGGGTCATAGAGACCATTCGCTTGTCGCTTGGTCATAAACGCCCTGGAGATCACGCGTTTCGCGCGCCCCGATGAAGTTCTCATTTGAGATGGCGTGCGTTACGCCGGGTTGGGCTGCAAGGAGGAGACCGCCGATGCTGCCCGAACCCCTGAGTATATGCCAGGGCTTATCCGGGCGGCGAATGCAGCGGGTTAGTGCGGCCGAATTCGGCGAATTTTCGGGCTTTTCAGGCCACCATACGCCGCAGCGGGTTGCGGAAGCCTTTGGTTACGCGCGTAACCAAGCGTTTCAGGGAACCTTCAGCGCCTGGCGGCTGACGGCCTGCATGCGGATCGCCCCGTTGGTCTCGAAGTTCACTGGCTCGGTCAACGGGATGTTGAGACCGAACTCTCCCCTCAGCGTATAGGCGACGTCGCGTTTCACGCTGTCACGAATGATGAACAAGAGCTGCGGTGCCGTTTTCATCAGATCGAGCTCCACTGATATCGCGAATTCGGCATCGCCCGAAGACGGTACGGTAAAGCCACCGGCGGTCGAACCGCTTGCAAAACGATAGCCCTCGAGTTCGACAACATAGGAAACCGTGCTAATGGGGAGCGGAAACGGGTTGGGGTTGGTGACGTCAAAGCCGAGCAGAAACGTCTGGCCGGTGAAGTCGATGTCCGCTATCTCTACGTTTCGCAAGTTGACGTTCGGTACACCGATGAGGTCTCCGGTACTCGCGCAGGCCGTCAGCAGGCACAGTGTCGCCAGCATCGACATTCCAGATCGTAGTTTGTTCATGCCAAGTCCCCCGTCGGACTAGTGCAGCTCCTCGCCAATCTCGCCCCAGCGGGCGGACATCAGGAGCCACTCGTCATCGTCCCTTTCGAACTCCATCTCGAAGCGGTATGCGTCGGCGCTAAAGCCGAAGGTGCCATCATGCGTTCCGGCCATGCCGACCGACAACAAAACCTCGCCGGCGCTGTCACCGTACACATTGAGTTCCTCAATATTTGTAATGAGTGCTACGGATTGCGTGCGTAGAAAATAAATACGAAACAGGTCGCCGATATCGTCGCGGCTGTTGCCACGGGCATCGGTATAGGCGGGCGATATCATGTCAATGAGCCCGGGACGATCCTTCGCTTCGGCGAGTTCATGGCCTTGCTGAACCCAGGTCCGCAAAGCCGTTTCGGGACCCTCGGCAGGACCGCCACAGGCGAGCAGCCCAAGACACACAAGGGTCGTAGCCGTATGGCGAGCGAGTTTGAGAGTCTGGATCGTCATCATCTGCTAAAGTCTACGGGCAAACACGACCATAAACGGCGATTGCTGCCGAAAT
The DNA here is from genome assembly GCA_945787435.1 of uncultured Woeseiaceae bacterium. Taxonomy (GTDB): domain Bacteria; phylum Pseudomonadota; class Gammaproteobacteria; order Steroidobacterales; family Woeseiaceae; genus UBA1847. The sequence continues at coordinate 9,188 of CALZHX010000070.1, read as the reverse complement.
CGTGAACTGGTTCGCATTTGTGAGCGGACGAAATAATTTAAATATCGGTAAAACTTGGTTGACAGAGTATGGGCGCAACGATCACTGACCAGGACCAGCAGCGCATCGATGCCATCATCGCGTTTTGGTTTAAAGAGCACGAGTTGTCGGCGCCGCAGATCGACCACCGCATGGACATCTGGTTTGGCGAGGACGACGTCTTTGATCTCGAGTGCAAGAAAGACTATTCCGACGATGTTGCCCGGGCCAGCGCAGGCGAGCTCAATCACTGGGCGCAACAGCCGCACGGTCGGCTTGCACTGATCCTGTTGCTCGACCAGTTCCGCCGCAATATCTACCGCAGTACCGCGGACGCGTTCGCAATGGATTCGGCGTCGCTCAAGCTGTGCGTTGAAGGCGCGATAGAGAAAAAGGACAAGGGCCTGACACCGATCCAGCAGGCATTCTTTTACATGCCACTGCAGCATTCCGAATCCCGCAAAGTTCAGCAAAAGGCCGTTGCTATCTTCAACCGTCTTGCTGAGGCAGTGTCACCGACTTACCGCGAGACGTTCGAGACCATCGCCCAGTTTGCTGAACTCCATCACGACATTGTCCAGCGGTTTGGCCGCTTCCCGCACCGCAACAAGCTGCTGGGACGCGAAAACACCCCCGAAGAAAACGAATATCTTGCCGGTGACAGCCCCGATTTCGGTCAGGGCGGCTAAACTAAGCAAAACAACAAGCTTTTAGTACGGGAAGGGGGTTCCCATGAAAAGACGTGCATTCTGCAAGACAGCCGTGGCCGCGGCGATCACTACGAGCCTTTCAGCCTGTGGCGCAAGGCAGCAGGCGAGCGATCCTGGCCCGTCGATTTCCGCCGTGTCAATGCACGGCGACGAGCTGTCGATCGAAACGGCAGCCATCGAGGAACTCAGGGGCGAACTGGATGGACGCGTGTTCCTGCAAGGCGACGAAGGCTATGACGTTGCCAAGAGAGTATGGAACGGCATGTTCGATGATAAGAAACCGGCCGCGGTCGCACAATGTACATCGATCGAAGACGTCGTTAACGCCGTAAACTTTTCCCGTGAAAGATCGTTGCTTCTGTCCGTCAAATGCGGTGGCCACAGCTTTCCGGGCAAATCGACATCAGATGGCGGCCTGATGATCGATTTATCACAGATGCACGACGCCGTCGTCGATCCCGACGGCATGACAGCACGTGTCGGCGGCGGCGCCTTGCTCGGGCATGTCGACGGTGCAACGCTGCCGCACAACCTGGTAACTACGACAGGTACGGTTTCGCACACCGGCGTCGGTGGCTTCACGCTCGGCGGAGGAATGGGACGCACCGACCGCATGACGGGGCTCGCTGTGGACAACCTGGTGGAGGCAACGGTCGTTACGGCCAGTGGCGACGTGGTGCGCGCAAGTGAGGACGAGAACTCTGATCTGCTGTGGGGCTTACGCGGCGGTGGCGGCAACTTCGGCGTCGTAACCGAATTCGTCTTTCGAGTGCACCCGTTTAATCCAACCGTCTATGGTGGCGACCTTTTCTATCCGGTCGACAAGGATTCGATGCAACTCTACGCCGACATGCTCGATGCCGCACCCGACGAAGCCAACATCGAACCGTTCTTTGTACCCGGCGAAGACGGCAAGATGCTCAACATGGTCGGCGTCACCTGGTCAGGAGATCACGCGGCTGGTGAGAAAGCCCTGGCGCCAATGCTCAATCATCCGTCCCTGCTCAGTGGCGAACTTGGACCGAAGTCTTATGCGGCAATTCAGACGGCTTGGGACGGGCTTACGGCACACGGACAGCAGAACTATCTGAAATCAGGATATTTCAACGAACTTACGCCCGACATCATCGAGCTGATTGTGGACTTTGTGAATCGTGACAATACGCCATCCTGGTTCCAGCATCTCGGCGGTGCGACAGCGCGGGTTGCCCCTGATGCAACCGCATTTGCGAACCGCAACGTCGCCGTTAATTTCGGCATCAGCTACGGGTCTAATGATCCGGCCCTGAATGATGCGGGAATTGCAGCCGTGCGCGAATTCTACTACGCGCTCGAGCCGCATATGGCCGGCTTCTATGCAAATCTCCACCAGGATGAGAAGGAAAAGGTCGGGGGTAACTACGGTGAGAATTACCCGCGACTGGTGGAGCTAAAGAACAAGTACGACCCAACGAACCTGTTCCGCCTCAACGCGAATATTCAACCGGCTTAAGTTGCCCACGGGATACTCGCGCATAACGCCAGGTCAGCAGTATTCCCGCCGTAGTCAGGCCGATGACAAAACCGCCCCACACATAGCTGGGTGGCGACTTGTAGGTTACTGCGGCCAGGTAAGCGAGCGGGAACGCCAGCACCCAGTACGAGAAAATGTTTATTGCCATGGGCACGCGCGTGTCTTTGTAACCGCGCAGAGCGCCTGCTGCGCCGATTTGTGCGCCATCGGCCACCTGGAAGATTGCGGCCATCAATAACAGGCCGACAGCAATACTCGTTACCGACGTGTCGTTCGTGTACACGGTTACGACGGCATCGCGGAAGATAAGCAGGAATGTCGCCGATACCGCCATGAAGGACGTACAAATCAATATGCCGACTGCGCCGCTGAATCTCGCCGCCCGCGCATTGCCGGCGCCCAGCGCATGTCCGACCCGGATCGTAATGGCCGAACTCAGTGCGAGCGGCACCATGAACATCGTGGCGGCAAAGTTGATTGCGATTTGATGTGCTGCCGCGATGGCCGCACCGCGTGTGCCCATCAGGATAGATACGGCATTGAACAGCCCGGCCTCGGCCGTGATGGTTATCGCAATCGGCGTGCCCAGCAAGAGAATTTCTTTGAGCGCTTGCGGCCGAAGCGGAGAAACGCGCGAAAATATTTTCAACGGCTCGTAGCGCGGGCTTATTTTCATGTAGGTCGCGAGTACGATCATGATTGCCCACATCGTTATCGCACTGGCCAGGCCGCAACCAACGACGCCAAGGGCGGGCGCCCCGAAATGGCCGAACATCAGTACGTAATTCAGGAACACATTGCACACCAGGGAAAATATCGAGGCATACATGATCGGCCGGGTGTGACCGATCCCTTCCGTCGTAAATCGCAGTGCAAGAAACACGAAAATGGCAGGGCCACCCCAAACGATGGCTTTGACGTAACCGACCGTCAGCTCCCTGAAATTCTCGTCAATGCCGACCTTATTGAGTAGCGGCTCCACGGTCGCGTAAACGAGCGCAATGAGCGTGACGCCAATGGCGATGCCGAGGTACATGCCCTGGCGTGTGTAACGACCAATCAGCTCCGGGTTGCCTGCACCATAGTGGCGCGCCGCAATCGGTGAGATGGCCATTAGGACACCGAGACATAAGGCAAAACCGAAAAACCACACACTTGCCCCCACGGCGACGGCCGCAAGTGACTCGGCACCCAGCCGCCCGGACATCACCGCATCCGCGAACTGCATGCCGGCGATCGACAAATTGTTGACGATGAGCGGCCCAGCGAGCTTCAGCAGCGCCGGGGCTTCTTGTCGCCAATTATTCGATCGCCACATGCGGTCAATGTAGCTCATTTTGGTGTAAAGTACGGGCGCAACCGAGCCTGCAAGTATTTACGGAGGAAAGCATGCTGCACGATGGCCAGGCGATTAGAGTCGCCGTAATCGGGGGTTCCCGAATTCCTTTTTGCCGATCCCATTCGATCTACCGGAATTGTTCCAACCTCGACCTGATGTCCGCAGCGCTCAGTGGCCTGGTCAACAAGTTCGATCTCAAGGGCCAGATGCTTGGCGATGTCGCACTCGGTGCCGTCATCAAGCATTCGCGCGACTGGAACCTGGCGCGCGAGTCCGTCATCGAATCCGGATTGTCACCTCGCACGCCGGGCGTGGATCTGCAGCGGGCCTGCGGCACCAGTCTTGAGGCCTGTGCGATGATCGCCAACAAGATTGCACTCGGACAGATCGATTCTGGTATTGCCGGTGGCACCGATTCGATCAGTGACCCACCCATTACCTACAACGATGGTTATCGATCAGTGTTGATGGATGTGTATCGTGCGCGTTCTGTTGCGCAACGCATTCTGCCGTGGTTCCGTCTGCGGCCCTGGCATTTCAAGCCCGACTTTCCTGGTGTGACTGAACCTCGCACCGGCCTGTCGATGGGCGAAAGCATGGAAATCACGGCCCAGCAATGGGACGTACCGCGTGAGCACCAGGATCAGCTCGCGCTTGCGAGCCATGTCAAAGCCGCTGCTGCCTTTGACGCGGGCTGGTACGACGACCTCGTTGTTCCGTTCCTCGACTGCGAAGAAGACAACAATATCCGCAGAGACACGACGTTTGAGAAACTGGCAACGCTGAAACCGGTTTTCGACAAGAGCGGCGACGGCACAATGACGGCAGGCAACAGTACACCTTTAACCGACGGTGCTGCAGCCGTGCTGCTGGCGTCCGAGGACTGGGCACAATTGAAGAACCTGCCGATCACGGCATATCTGACATTCGTCAAGGTTGCGGCTGTCAACTTCGTCGATGACGAGGGCTTGTTGATGGCGCCGGCCTATGCCGTGTCAGAGATGCTCAAGCAGGCCAACCTGCGTCTGCAGGACTTCGATTTTTATGAAATCCACGAGGCGTTCGCTGCCCAGACAATTGCCACGTTGAAAGCCTGGCAGTCCGAGAAGTTCTGCCGTGATCGGCTCGGTCGCAACGAACCGATGGGTCCGATCGACCTGTCCAGGCTCAACGTCAAGGGCGGCAGTATTGCGATGGGCCACCCGTTTGCGGCAACCGGTGCGCGCATTGTCGGGACAATGTCCAAGTTGCTCGCCGAGAAAGGTTCGGGCCGCGGCCTGATCTCAGTATGCACGGCTGGCGGCATGGGTGTCACGGCGATAATGGAAGCTGCCTGAGGCTGCTCAACTAGCGGTTTTCGTCTTCGCGGCGGCGACGTATCGCGTCTATTGCCTTGTTCATCCTGTCTCGCGCTTGCGCTGTGACGCCACCGCGCTTGTACTCGTCGACGACGAATGACTCAACGCGCGACACGATGTCATCGATATCTGCGTTCCCAAAGTGATTCTTCTCGGTCACCTCGGGTGGTGCGTTCTTGTAGGCGCCGAACAGGTTGATCCATCGCTCGCTCTGCTTGCCAGCGCCGACGAGCGTATAGAACTCAGTGCCGGGTTCACCGTCCTTTGTCTTGCTCAGGCTGATGATGCCAGCGACCAGGGAAGCCGGAACCAGGATGAGATCGCGAAATCCGTCAACAAGCAATTTGACCTGCAGGACCGCAATGTCCCTTATCAGTGTCCACAGCGGCGGGCGGCTTTCATCGTCTTCCGGTAGTAATTCCATGGCTCTCGTCGCGTCACAAGTCTCCAATCAGGACAAAGGATTATAGCGCTGCTCGCTGGCGCAGGAACGGCCTTTCGTTTACTGTTACGCCGTCCGACACCAGTTACAGGCCTATGCCGACGTATCAATCCGCGCCGCAATACGAGCACGGGCTCCCGGAGTCCCTCGGTGTTCTGGTAGTCAATCTCGGCACGCCGGCAGCACCAACAACCTCAGCGGTGCGGCGATTCCTCAAAGCGTTTCTGTGGGACCCGCGCGTCGTCGAAGTTCCACGGCCAGTCTGGTGGCTCATACTCAATGCCTTCATACTCCGCTTTCGTCCTGCGCGCTCGGCAAAGGCGTACCAAAAAATCTGGACAGAGCACGGCTCGCCGCTGCTCCTGTATTCCCGGGACATCAGTAACGCGATAGCGCAGCAGCTAGCCGCACGGGTGTCCGGCACCGTGCATGTCGAACTCGGCATGTCCTACGGCGAACCATCATTGCGCGAGGCCCTCGAACGCCTCTACGAAAAAGGTGCCCGGCGCATCGTTTGCCTGCCTCTCTATCCGCAGTATTCCGGCACGACAACGGCGTCGATCTTCGACGCGGTTACGGCCGAGCTCTGCCGGCGACGCTGGGTGCCGGAGTTTCGTTTCATTAATCACTACCATGACGCGCGCGGCTACATTGCTGCACTATCGCAGAGCATCCGCGAATACCGCGAGCAACACGGCAGTGGTGACAAGCTGCTGTTTTCGTTTCACGGCCTGCCACAACAGAACCTCATTGACGGCGACCCTTACCACTGCCAGTGCCTTAAGACGGCGCGTCTCGTGGCGGAGTCCCTGGAACTCGATGACGACGCCTGGATCGTGACGTTCCAATCACGCGTTGGCCGCACTGAGTGGCTGCGGCCCTATACTGACGAAACGGTCGCATCGCTGGGTAAGGCCGGCATGGCGCGGCTAGACGTCGTTTGCCCCGGTTTTGCAGCAGACTGCCTCGAAACACTTGAAGAAATTGCCCTGCAAAATGCCGAGATTTTCAAGGACGCCGGTGGCGGCGAGCTGAACTACATTCCGGCGCTCAATGCGCGCGACGACCACATCGCCTTTTTGACGCGTCTGATCGAAAAGCATATCGGCGGCTGGCCCGAATCGTCGCCTGACTGGAGCGCCAGCGACGCCGCCCATGAGCAGGATAAGTCGAGGGAACGCGCCCTGGCCCGCGGAGCCGGGTCATGAGCAGCCTGGGCCGGTTTCTGGAATTCAGTATTCGCACGCCGAATATTCTTGACTCGTTAAGCTATTACAAGTTGCTGGGATTTACCGAGCGCGAAATTGGCGATGTCTGGTCGCATAAGTACGCCGTTGTCAGCGACGGTATTCTGAATATCGGTTTGCATGATCGAGATTTCGACACGCCGGCAATTTCGTTCGTTCAGCAGGACCTTGCGCGTCGCGCACGGTCCATGAACGACCACGGTTTCGACTTTAGCTTCATGCGCCTCGACGAAGATGTGTTTAACGAACTCGGCCTTGCCGACCTTGATGGCCACATGGTCACAATGCTCGAGGCACGAACGTTTACGGGTGGTGATGAAGTCGACAATGATTCCGTGTGTGGGATCTGGTTCGAGCTCTCGTTGCCAGTGCGCGACGCAGTTCACTCCGCCCGGTTTTGGGCATCAGTTGCACCCAATCTTCTGCGAGTGCGAGAAGAACCGACAGTGCACATGCGCTTTGAAGCAGGCGGCATCGCACTGGGCCTGTCCGAGAGCATCGCGCTAAATTCGCCGTCACTATGCTTCCGCTGCCAGGATAAAGAAGCATTAATTGCAACACTGGAGAGGCACGGTTTGCCGTATGAGAAATTCCCGGGCTACGAAGGTGCGTACGTTGCCATGAAGGCTCCTGAAGGAACGATGCTCTACGCATTCGATGAAGACTTTCTGGGCGACCTGTACGAGGTTGAGGAATCCGACGACCTAAGTGAGTTCCCTCAGTAGGGCCATCGCGCGGCCAAGGTAGGAGCGGCCGAACAGGTTCAGATGATTCAAAACGTGGTAAAGCTGATAGAGCTTGGTGCGCTGCATGTGTCCGGCCGCCATCGGCCAATTCGTCTCGTACGCCTCGTAGAATGCACGACCGAATCCACCGAACAGCATCGTCATCGCAATGTCCGACTCTCGATCACCAAAGTACACGGCCGGGTCGAACGTAACCGGCTCTCCATCGACTGAACCCCAGTTACCACCCCATAGATCACCGTGCAACAGTGACGCTTGCGGCTCGTAGTCTGCGAATAACTCCGGCAAGCGGTCAGCCAGCTGCACCGCCAGGTCCGATAACTCCGCCCCATAGCCGTTTGCTACCGCGAGCTCAACCTGAAATCCAAGCCTGTGTTCGAGAAAAAATACAATCCAGTTGTCGGTCAGGTCGTTTCTTTGCGGGGTCAGGCCAATCGTATTGTCACGAAACCAGCCGAACTGGACCTGGGTGTGACGATGCAATCGCGCGAGCTGTTCACCGAAACGCCGTTCACATTCCTGCGTCGTCGGCTCGAGCTGCAGGCGTTCAAGGTCGATGTAACTCTGGCCATTCATGGTCCCGCAGTCGATAACTTCAGGAACACGAACCTCACCTGTCGCGCGCAGCTCATTAAGACCGTCAGCCTCGGCCTCGAACATCGCGAGGTCCGACTCCGGCCCGGTCTTACGGAATGTGTTTCTCAATCGCGACTCAGGTCCGCGATGCGCTCAGCCTGGCGACGCAAAGCGGTACCTATGTTGGCCTCATCAAACAAGGCGTTGATGTCGCCGAGTTCTGGCCGGGAGCGTTGTAACGCAACCTCGGCATCATCGATCGGCGCATCGCAAGCGATGCCAGTCAGCTTGCGCGCCAGGTATGCGTCGTCCTTGTGGGTCGCCAGTTTTTCGCCCAGTGTTTTGGAACCGCGCACATTGATTTCGTGCACCCTGTCAAGATTGTCGTAGATGTCATCGAGGCTGCTGAAGTTTTGGAGCAGCACCGTGGCCGTCTTTTTACCGACGCCGGGAACGCCCTTGATGTTATCGACAGCATCGCCCGCAAGCGCAAGGAAGTCGGCAATCTGTTCGGGTGGCACGCCAAACACACCGGCAACCTCCCCGTAGGTTATCTTGCCCTTCCCTGCGAAATCCCAGAACACATCATTTTTTGAAACCAACTGCGCCAGATCCTTGTCGCGCGTCACTATCGTCGACGGCCTGTTAACAGTTCGGCCATGTTCGACGAGCGTACCGATCAGGTCGTCAGCTTCGTATTTCGGACTACCCCATTCCAGCAAGCCGAGCGCGCGCGTGTATCGCCGGCACTGCGCGAACTGGCGCTTGAGATCTTCCGGCGCCGGATCGCGGTTTGCCTTGTACTCGGGGTAGATCTCTGTTCGAAACGACTCCGTCATGCTCTCGTCGAACAAGACACCGACATACTCCGGATTGACCTGCTCCAGGAAGTCGCCGAGGAACCGACAATAACCGTACAAGGCGTTTACCGGGTTACCGTCGCCATCAACCATGTCGTCGGGCATCGAATAATAAGCCCGAAACACGTAGACGCTGGCATCAATCAGGTATTGCATCGTTTGGCAGTATACCGACGGAAGGTCGGGGACGGGACCTTTGTCGCCGCAAGTAAAGCGCAGCGCAGCGAGCCATGGAGGCGACAAAGGTGGCGGCGCCGGCCTTCGTGCGTTGAATCCTACTCGTGAAAGTGTACGTCGACGATTTCCTTGCCATCGGCGAGATGGCCGGAGAGCCGCGCATGCAATGGACTCGAGCGTGGAATGTGCGCGAGCAGGTACT
>CALZHX010000069.1 GCA_945787435.1 uncultured Woeseiaceae bacterium | reverse complement strand
CGTCGAACGACGTAATCAACATCGCCAAAATGAAAGCGTACACGAACATCCCGGGTAGATTATTTTCGAAGCTAATCCCAAAGTCCGGTGACTGATTCATTCGCATCAAAATAAGGCCGAAGTGCGCAGTGTGAATGCCCGCGAAAGTAACACCGAGCAACCGTCGGTTGCGTAACAGCTTTGCAGTCCACGGCGCCCTCAGCAATTGCTGCAACGGCCGCGCCGCGAAGACGACTAGCAGTACAACGAACGCAATGCGTCCGCTCACGCGCAGCGCAAGTCGTATGTTTTCGTCACTCAAGCCGGCAATTGCCAGGTACGCCGCAGCAACAATGCTGGTAATGGCTGTGGCGCCGATGAATGCGGCGGCCGTGCGTTGATTACTCGACATCGCCATGAGCGGGCTCCCAAAAGATGCGGCTATTCTCGTCAATGACGAGGCGCTTGGCAGTCCCGGCATTGAGTTCGAGAACAAAAGAGACAGGCTCGATTGAACTGATAGAGCGCAGGGACTGTGGCTCGGTGCTGTGGGCGACCGATGACACCGTGCCGTCCCTGCGGATGAAGAGTAAATCCAGCGGAATAAATGTGTTCTTCATCCATATCGAGGCGGGCTCGTTGTCATAGATGAATAGCATTCCTGTGGTCGCTGGCAGGTCGCGTACGAACATCAGGCCGCGACTTTTTTGCGTCCTGTCCATCGCGATGTAGATGTCGAAGCGATAGCAGCCGTGTGCGCTTGCTTCAATGAGCAGGACATCCTTGCCAAAGCGCTTGTCGAGTTCGTCGTCGGCGACCGCCGCGCAAGCCAGAGCGCCGATCGCGGCGGCCACAATCCAGCGCTTCATGAGGCGCTCCAGTCGAGCAAGCCGGAAAACAGCATTTTCGGGATCGACACGCTCGAGTCGCCATTGATCTCGGGCAATGGCGTAACGCAGAAAAGCTCTCCGGCAATCGAGTAGCGGTCACCCGAGTCGTTGAGCCCGGACATGGCCGTAATATCAACCAGGCAATTGTTGAGATCCGGTGTGCTGAAGAAACGCCCGTTGCCTTCTTCTATGAGTGTGACGTTGGCGCTGAACTCCCCATTATGTGCATCGCGTTCCAGGTCGGGAATAGCGATGATGATAGCGAGTTGCAGATCGCCGTCGGCGGATTTTCCGGCGAAACGCAGGCGGGCACCCCGGCCCTCCGGCCTCGGCATTCCCGCGCATTCCAGATCGTTTTTATTCCAGTCCACTTCGATGGCAAATGCGCCGTACAGTTCGGTCTGGAGGCGCCCCTCGTTGCCGCACAGCAGGACAGGCTCCTCCCCGGGTGCGATTGCTGCAATCGAATCGGGATCTGCAGCCGGCTCGCACGCCACGAGCAGCGCCAACACAGCGAGGAACAGGGCTCCCTGAGGCGCGAAAGGGCGCGGCAGAGCGCATTTTTTCTGAATTATCTGCACTGGATCGGGTCGTTTCATGTCCGAAGAGGGAGCATTATTACCGAAGTGGACCCGACATTCGTAAAAAATGCAGCGACCGGTTGGTTCTCCCGCGCATCCTCTCTAAAATGGCACGCCGATTTTTGACCGGAGTAATTGATGAGCGTCGTAGAACAATTCCAGCAGCTTGAGGCGCATGCGAGCAGCCTGATCATTGGCCAGTCACACCTTATTAATCGCATGCTGATCGCCCTGCTGTGCGATGGCCACCTGTTGGTAGAAGGTGCGCCTGGGCTGGCCAAGACCCGCGCCATCAAGGTTCTCGCCGAGAGTATCGAGGGAGATTTTCATCGCCTGCAGTTCACGCCGGACCTGTTGCCGGCCGACCTGACCGGCACCGATATTTACCGCCCGCAGGAGGGTACCTTCGAGTTCCGCAGGGGCCCGTTGTTTCACAACCTGATTCTCGCCGACGAGATTAACCGAGCGCCGGCCAAAGTACAGTCTGCGCTGCTGGAGGCGATGGAAGAGCGCCAGATCACAGTCGGTGACCGGAGTTACGAGCTCGAAGACCTGTTCATGGTCATGGCAACCCAGAATCCGATCGAGCAGGAAGGCACGTATCCGCTGCCTGAAGCACAGCTCGATCGATTCCTGCTGCACGTCGAAGTCGGTTACCCGACCATCGACGACGAGCGCCGCATACTGGTCCTGAATCGGGACGAGGCGAAAGCCGGGGAACGGGATGCCTTCCGGCCGCCCGAACTGCTGTCGATGGCATCGATCATGCAGGCGCGCCAGGATATCCTGCGCCTGCATCACGCCGACGAACTCGAGGAATACATTGTTAACCTGGTCGTCGCGACACGCGATCCGGGTCGTGTCGACGATTCTCTCGACGGTCAGGTCATGTATGGCGCAAGCCCGCGTGCCAGCATGGGTATTGACCGCGCCGCGCGTGCGCGCGCCTGGCTGGCCGGTCGTGATTTTGTCGGCCCGGAAGATATCCAGGATGTTGCGGCGGACGTGCTGCGCCACCGCATCGTGTTGAGCTTCGAGGCCGAGGCAGACGGTGTCAGTGAAAACTCCATCATTGAGCGGCTGCTCGACGGCGTCGGGGTACCGTAAGCGGAACGCCAATGGCACTGCTCGATCATTTGCCCGAAGACGCATCGCCCGTCAGCGTGAGCCAGTCCGGTCTGATCCGGCTCAACGCGCCTGCGCGTGCGATTGCCCTGGACGTGGTGCGCGTCAACTCACTGCAAACCGGCGCCTACGTGTCGCATTTCCGTGGTCGTGGCATGGAATTCGATGAGTCGCGGCCCTACCAGCCTGGAGACGATCCACGCAGCATCGACTGGCGCGTCACGGCGCGCAGCACAACGGCGTATACAAAACTGTTTCGCGAAGAGCGAGAACGCCCGGTGCTGGTTGTCGTCGATCTGCGTGCAAACATGCATTTTGCGACACGCGGGTGCTTCAAGTCGGTCAACGCCAGCCGCGCAGCGGCGCTCTTGTCATGGGCGGCGCACCATCGTGGCGATCGGTTGGGTGGCCTGATTTTTGGCGATACCACGCATCGCGAACTTAAACCGCGTCTCGGCCGGCAGGCGGCGCTGCGTTTTGTTCACCAGCTTGCCGAGCACCCCGACTGGGGCAATCGCTATCTCGCCAGCGATGACACGGAACCACTGACCCAGGCGATGTCATCACTGCGCAGGGTCGCGCGTCCCGGCAGCCTGGTCGTTGTGTTGAGCGACTTTCTTGGGTTCTCGCGCGGCGCGCAGTCATACCTGTCGAGTGTGGCGCGGCATAATGAAGTGCTTGCGGTATTCCTCAATGACCCTCTGGAGAGACAGTTGCCGCCGCCAGGTCGCTATCGTCTCGTCTCGAATGACAACGAGCTGGCTATTGATACGGTTGCCAAAGCTGCGCGCAAAGACTATCGCGAGGCGTTCCAGGCGCGGACGCAGGAGCTCGAGGCCTTCTGCAAGCGTTACGGCGTTCACCTGATGCCACTCTCCACCGAGGATGATCCTGTGACTGCATTGCAGACGGCGCTCGGCAGCAGGAGGCACTGATGGATCCTGAGCAGATTCCGCTGCGCGACCTGCACCTGCCCGAGGCGATCAGCTGGTGGCCTCTTGCGCCCGGCTGGTGGATCGTTATTGCGTTCGTCGCTGGGGTGCTGTTCTACCTGTTCCGCCTGTATCTCAAAACGCGAGCCCGTGGCGCGGCGCGCCGCCATGCGTTGCGACAACTCAATGAACTGACGGTGGCATTCGAGCAGCACCGCGACACCGTGGCATTCAGCAGCGGTGTCTCAGAATTACTGAGACGAACGATGCTTGCTTACGCACCTCGCCAGGACGTTGCGGGCCTGACAGGTGATGCCTGGCTGGAATGGCTGGATCGCGACCTCGATCAACCCCTGTTCATGAGCGACGCCGGGCGCAAGCTGCTCGAGTTGCCGTATCGCAGGCCAGACGATGACCTGTCAGCATTCGAGCTGCTCGATGTTGTGGCCGCGGTGCGCCAGCGCCTGGCAACGCCGGTCGGAGGACGTCGCTAATGTGGTCGCTCGCCTGGCCGTGGGCAATGCTGGTGTTGCCGCTACCATTCATCGCTCGCAAGATGATGTCGGAGTCGCCTACCCTGCAGGATGCGGGCCTCAAGGTGCCGACGCTTTCACTCTTTTCGGTTTTATCGCAAAGGCCGGAGACCGAGAACCTTTTGAATTGGCGCTTCTGGCTTGCGGCAACTGCGTGGATCCTGCTGGTCGTGGCAGCGGCACGGCCCGAACGCATCGGTGATGAACTCGATGTGCCGGTATCCGGACGCAATCTCATGCTCGCCGTCGACCTGTCGGGCAGCATGGACCAGAAAGACTTCGAACTGGGCAACCGTCGCGTCGACCGGCTGACTGCAACCAAAGCGGTGGCAAGTGACTTCATCAGTCGTCGCGAAGGCGATCGTATCGGACTCATCCTGTTTGGCGAGCGCGCGTACCTGCAGGTGCCCCTGACGCTGGACAGGGAAACCGTCAAGGTGCTGCTGCTTGAAGCATTTATCGGTCTGGCCGGTGAGAAGACAGCAATCGGCGACGCCATAACACTCGCAGTCAAACGCATCCACGACCAGCAAGTCGATGCCAGCGAACAGGTCCTCGTGCTGTTGACCGATGGCGCCAATACGGCTGGTGAGATCGACCCGATGAAAGCTGCGCAACTTGCGCAGCAGGTCGGCCTGCGCATCTACACTATTGGCATCGGCGCCGAACAGATGCAGGTGTCGTCGCTGATCGGCGGTAATCGCAATATCAACCCGTCAGCGGATCTTGATGAAGAGACGTTGACCGGAATCGCCGAGATGACGGGCGGCCGCTATTTTCGCGCCAAGGACACGGCCGGGCTGCAGGACATATATCGGCTTGTCGATGAGCTTGAGCCCGTCGACGAACCTGAGGCGGGCTTTCGTCCGGTCAAATCGCTCTACTACTGGCCGCTCGGTGGAGCGTTCGCGCTGGCGGGTCTCCTTTGTGTCGTCAGCCGGTTGCGGAGCCAGGCACTGCGTCGCCTGGCAGGAGCAGAAGCCGATGCTGGCTGAGTTTCACTTCCTGCGCCCTGAATGGCTCTGGGCTGTTCCGGCCGTGATCGCCTGTACGATTCTGCTCGCGCGGCGCAAGCTTGGTCCGGGCAGCTGGCAGCACGTAGTGGATGCGGCACTCGCACCGCACGTCTTGTCACGCAGCGCCAACCGACGTGCCGACTATCGCTGGTGGTTGCGTGGACTCGGTGGGGTCATCGCCGCCGTTGCGATCGCCGGTCCGGCCTGGCAGCGCGTCGAGCAACCCGTGTTTCGCTCCGACCAGGCGCTCGTCATTGCTCTTGACCTTTCAAGTTCAATGGATGCCCAGGACGTTGCACCAAGCCGCCTGATGCGGGCACGCCTGAAGATACTCGACATG
>CALZHX010000068.1 GCA_945787435.1 uncultured Woeseiaceae bacterium | reverse complement strand
TAACGAAGAACGCCGAACGTCTGCTTTGGGTGAGCAGCAGTCGTTCAGTAAATTACCACACCAGGGGCTGCTTACGGCCAGATGGTTCGACCACGGTTTAATGGACCGCTTGTAGCTGCTCATTGGCACGCTCCTCGAAAGCAGCCGGACTTATATTACCAAGATAGCCGTGTCGGCGTTTTCGGTTATAGAAACACTCGATGTAGTCAAAGATATCTTGCGTGGCATCATCGCGCGTCAGGTAATAGTTTCGATTCACCCGCTCCCGTTTGAGGATCCCGAAGAAGCTCTCAACGACGGCGTTGTCGTAGCAGTTTCCCCGGCCGCTCATGCTGCACTGGATCTCGTTCGTCTTGAGCTCGTCACGGAAGTCGTCGCTCGTATACTGGCTGCCACGGTCGGAGTGGTGGATGAGCCCATCACCAGGTCGGCGTTGCTGAACCGCCATGTTCAGTGCATCGATAACCAGGTGTCGGCTGATCCAACGGCTCATCGACCAGCCGACGATACGGCGCGAGTAAAGGTCCATCACCACCGCCAGATACAGCCAGCCCTGGCGTGTCTTGATGTACGTGATATCCGAGGACCAACGTTCGTTCGGGCCCTCAGCGGTGAAGTCCTGAGCAAGCAGGTTGTCCGCTACCGCGTGTTTGGGGTCACGCTGCGTTGTGACCTTAAACGTTGTCTTGGGACATCCCTTGAGGCCGGCTATACGCATGAGGCGTGCCACTTTGTGGCGACCGCAAGGGTAGCCCTGTTCGCGCAGCTCCGCGGTGATCTTTACAGCACCGTACACGCCATCACTGTCGCTGTGGACCTGGCGGATTAGCTCGGTTAGCTCGCGATCCGTCTTCGCTCGATGACTCTCAGGCCGGATCCGCCAGGCGTAGTAGCCACTGCGTGAAACGGCCAGCAGTCGGCACATCATCCTCACTGGGTATTGGTTGCGGCGTCGATCGATACAGGCGTATCTCACTTCGACTCCTTGGCAAAGAAAACCGCCGCATCTTTTAAAAAATCCCTTTCCTGTTCTGCCTTTGCGAGTCTGCGCTTGAGTTCCACTATCTCGTCATCGCGCTTCTTGCCTTCACCTGGAAAGGCCTGCTCGCCCAGCAGACGGTACTGGTCCCGCCAACGCCTGAGCTGGCGTTCACTGATCCCAAGATCCTTACAAACTTCCCTGTCCGTAACGCCATCTTCGCTCGACCGCTTCAGTGCATGACGCTTGTATTCTGGACTGTATCGTCGATACTTCTTCTTTGGCATGGAACACCTCCTGCCGCATTATGCGGACATTGAATGGTGTCCATCAAACCGGGGCTGAACGACTCAGTGGTCATCAGACTACGCTGAATGTCAGCTCGCACCAGAAGCAGACATTTAAGAACCCCGAGATCGCTCAGGTTTCAGGGCGGCTAACGGCCAGGAGCGGTCGTCAACTGTGAGTGGGACCGTCTTCGTTCGGAAGCCGATTGTCAACAGTTAGTACTTGACACGGATGCTAGCAGGCGAAATCAGCCAATTGCGTAAATATCGTCTGTAAATGTGCTGTCACTAGGGATACATGACCATGCTCGGGTTCGAGCATCAACCTTGCGACACGAATATGCCGATCCAACCATTTTGCATGAGATGGCGGCACCGAATTGTCCTGCAGCCCATGCCACACCATCACCGGCGCCGCCAGTGCCGCTAGTTCAAACCCCCACGGGCGGACGAATGCCAGATCATCGTCTATCCACCCGTCGAAACCCGAACTGAGGGCCCAGCGCATGGATGTCGCCAGTTGGTCAGCGAATTCCCCCGTAAGTGCCGCCCTATCGACTTCCGAAAACAGGTTGCCGAACGCGGCTGCGAGCTCCGGTCCGTTAATTGTCTGCAAGGCAGTGTAGTTTTCATTGAGGAAATCATGAAGCACTTCGGGGCCGTCAATCGCGGCTCCCCACTCTGCGATATTTTCATCGCCCATTCCATCCAGGTAATCCAGATCGCTCGCGCCGAAAAGGCCAACCCCAGCAATGCTTGCCGCAGCCTTGCACCGGTCCGGCATAAGTGCGCCACAGGCAATGGCGTACGGCCCGCCCCCCGACCAGCCAGCCGTCACGAACGTGTCGGCACCCAGGTGATCGAGTAGATAAGTCGTATCATTGGCTGCATGTGCTATGTCGCGACCTCTAAGTCGTGTAGATCGCCCGTAGCCAGGCCGGCTGTAAGCAATCAGGTACAAACCCGCCGATTCTGCGGCGTCCGCCCAAGAGACCAGAGCAGGACATGTACTTGGCGTGCCGTGATGGCAAACGATCGGTATCCCAGCTTCAGAGCCAGCCACGAAGTACTCAAGCTCACGGCCATCCGGGGTTTCGCAAACCGAAAGCCAGTTACCGTCCGTTACGGATGTGTCAATCGTCATTGTTGTTCGACCGGCCAGAAGGCTGACTGTCTCTATTTATGAAGCATAACAGCGACTGTCCGCTGCGGGTCACTAGCGGCCCTGAGCGCCAAAGATAGCTCAATGACGGCTTCCGAGCGGTAAGCAGACCGTTGGCACTCCCTTCTGTCAGCTTACACCAGGAGCAGACATTCAAGACGCCCAAGTTCTCTCAGTTTTCAGGGCGGATAACGGCCAG
>CALZHX010000067.1 GCA_945787435.1 uncultured Woeseiaceae bacterium | reverse complement strand
GCTCCGATGTTATAGAAAATACGGGTTGTGCTTCACGCGAAGCAGTAATGATGTGACCAAACTTCAGCTTCGACGATATTGCTTCCGTGATGACGTCCAGCGTGAGAGTGCGATCGTTCGCGAGAGTCAGTTCGAGTGGCGTCTCCTCGTTGAATACCGCACGGGACTTGAAGTTCGATCCAAAGAGACCCTTGAGGTAGTACTGACCGTTCTTCACGCCAAAGTGACCGCCCAATCCGACAGTGGCGCCGCGAAACAGAACTAGCCTTCGGGATTCGACATGATCGACTTGCTCTATTTCGAATTTGCACTCGGCCGCATGGGCGTCGCCGGCCAACGGCAGAATGAGCAGAATTACTAGTAGCATCGCCTTCGTATGCACGTCTATGAACTCCAGTGTCGCGTTTCTATCGAGACCCGATCCTCGCGTCTAAGAGGCTACCATCGCTCTGGGCCGTCATTTGATGCTTTGCATTTGTAAATGGCAGCTCCTGACCCGAACTTGCCTCTGGGGCGGGGGGCCGGTATGGGTCATCACCAGCGTCTCAGTATACAACCAGGCGAACGGCTGGTTTCGGGAGTAAAGCAGCCACTCACCGCTATACGACTCGGCAGTCTTTTTACGGTTATGGTCATGCGCCAATTCAGGACAGCGTTATCCTGATTCAGGGCGATACGTTCGCAGACGTCGGGACGACAAGCACGTTAGCCGTGGGCGATCGGCTTGTCGGTAAAGAGGAAGTCTTTCAGTTCCTTGTCGAACGTTGGGTCTTTTCGCCGAATCCACTCCAGCACCATCGCCGCATGTTCCTTTTCTTCGTCACGGTTGTGCGCGAGGATATTCTTGAGATCATTGTCTTTGCAGGCATCAACCCTCTGGTTGTACCAGTCCACCGCCTCCAGTTCCTCCATCAGGGAAGTGATCGCGCGGTGCATGTCCCTGGTTTCGTCCGAAAGTTCTTCGATTGGTTCGTGATAGCCTTCGTTTGCCATTTCTTTCCTCTGACTAGTCAGTCAATCGTATTTCCAGGCGGCCAGCTTACTATGCCGTGGCGTCGACATCGAGATCAGCGCTGACGCCATTTTGCACCTTGGGACAGACCGATGCCCCGTCAGTAGTTTCCACGTATTACAATGGCGCCCGACATTGGTATAACGGGGCCTGAAATGACGTCTGATAACACGAGAATAGCCGATCCATCTCCACAAGCTTTCGCGGGGGATTCCGTCGGACAGACCGCGAAGCGCTGGTTTAACGCGATGCGTCCGAAGTTCTTTCCTGCGTCTGTGTTGCCGGTTGTTGCCGGCACGGCCTGGGGCTTTGGTGCTACGGGCGGATTCGACATCACCGTATTCGCGCTGGCGCTGTTTGCAACCGTCTGTGTTCACGGCGCCAGCAACGTGCTTAACGACGTCGGCGACGAGTCTGGTGGCACCGATCGGCTGAACGAGGATCGAATATACCCGTATACGGGTGGCTCGCGCTTTATTCAGACCGGCATCATGTCGGCCAGCGAGATGGCGCGGCTCGGTATCAGCCTGCTCGCGCTCGCCGCAATAGCGGGCCTCGCGCTGATCTTTCTCAAAGGTGCGATGGTGTTGTATTTCGGCCTGGCCGGTGTGGCACTTGCCGTCTTGTACTCACTGGGCCCGGTGCGCCTTGCCTCGCTCGGTATCGGTGAAACGGCTGTAGCCATCGGTTTTGGCGTTATACCGGTAGCTGGAGCAGCCTGGTTGCAAGGTGGCGCACTCGACAGCCAGGTGGTGCTGTTCGCGCTGCCCATCAGCATCTGGGTCGCAGCAATACTCATGATTAATGAGGTGCCCGACATCGCCGCCGACGGCGCTACCGGCAAACGTACATTGCCTGTGCGGCTCGGGCTTGGCGGAACTGCCAATCTCTACGTTGTCATGAACATCGTTGCTGTGGTGGCAATCGGCTGGCTGGCATTCAGGGGCGCACTGCCACTGCTGGCGCCGGCGGTGCCGCTCGCGTTGCTGGTCGTCGCTTTCAAGGCGAGCCAGGGGATTCGCAAAGGCGTGGCAGCTCGCGCCGACATGACCAAGGCGATCGAAGGCACGCTCGCCATTCACACGATCGGCTCGCTGTGGCTGGCCGCTTGCGTTTTGTACCTGCACTGGTGGGGCTGATTCCTGAACTGATATGCAGATAAAGATCAACAAGGGTCTTGATGTACCCATCTCCGGTAAGCCGGAGCTAACATTGTCCGACGCGAACCCGGTTAGCAGCGTCGGCCTCGTCGGCTGGGACACACCCGGCCTGAAACCAAAAATGTCTGTTGCCGCTGGCGATCGCGTCAAACTTGGCCAGAAGCTGTTCATCGACAAGCGTAACCCCGAGGTTTGTTATACGGCGCCAGGCAGCGGCGTAGTATCCGCGATCAATCGCGGTGAACGCCGTGTCCTTAACTCGGTTGTCATCGAACTCGACGGGGATGATGCCGAAACCTGGTCGACCGGCGACAAGGACATTCGCAAGACGCTGTGCGAATCGGGACTCTGGACCACTTTACGCACGCGCCCGTTCGGCAAGATTCCGCAACCGGATACGACGCCGAACTCCATTTTCGTTACCGCCATCAATACCAACCCCCTGGCCGGCGATCCGGCGCTTGTTATCGGCGAAGATCAGGAGGCGTTTCTCGCGGGTCTCCGCGTTATCTCGCAGCTGACAGAGGGCAAGGTCTATGTCTGCACGCGAGCCGGCGCCGATGTTCCCTGTCCGGACGGTGACCAGTTTGTGCATGCTGAATTTGCGGGCCCCCATCCAGCCGGGCTTGTAGGCACGCACATTCACTTCCTCGACCCGGTCAGCATCAGGAAAACGGTCTGGCACATTGGTTACCAGAACACGATGGCGATCGGCCGCTTGTTTACGAATGGTCGCTTGCCAACGGAGCGCGTCATCGCTCTCGGTGGCCCGATGGTGAAGAATCCAAGACTGTTGCGAACACGACGGGGTGCAAGCACTGCCGACATTCTTGACGGCGAGATGCAACGCGGCAATGCGCGCGTCATTTCCGGATCCGTACTGTCAGGACACCGAGCCTCGGGCATGCTCGGCTGGCTCGGTGCCTACCACAACCAGATTAGCATCATAAGCGAAGGCAGCCCGAGGGAGTTCCTGTCCTGGCTGCGCCCCGGGCACAAGAAGTATTCGGCGTTGCGAGCCTATGCGTCGACGTGGCTGCACAACGGCGACTATGACCTGACGAGCTCGCAGAACGGCAGCCCCCGGGCGATGGTGTCCACCGGCAGTTTCGAGCGCATCATGCCGCTCGACATCCTGCCGACAGTCTTGCTCAAGGCCCTGCTTGTTCGCGATACCGACAGTGCGCAACAACTAGGTGCTCTCGAACTCGACGAAGAAGATCTCGCGTTGTGCTCTTTCGTTTGCAATGGCAAATACAACTATGGGCCTCATTTACGCAAGGCCCTCGATGAAATCGAGGCAAACGGCTGATGAAACGACTTCGTAGAATGCTCGATAACATCGAGCCGTTATTCGTCCAGGGCGGTCGTTTCGAACGCTTTCACGCCATGTACGAGATGGTCGACACGCTATTCTATTCGCCTCCCGATGTAACGCGCGGTTCGCCGCACATCAGGGACGCGATCGACCTCAAACGCGTCATGATCATGGTGGTGTTTGCGGCAACGCCCTGCGCGCTCGTCGGCATGTGGAATACCGGCTACCAGGCCAATACCGCGATGCTCGCGATGGGCCTCGAAACGCTGCCTGGCTGGCGCGAGACGATCCTGTTGTTGCTCGGTGGCGGTCATGACGCCGGCAGTATCTATGACAACTTCCTGATCGGCGCGTTGTATTTCATCCCGATCTACGCCGTCACGATGGCTGCGGGTGGATTCTGGGAAATCCTCTTTTCGGGTGTTCGCAACCACGAGATCAACGAGGGCTTTTTCGTCACATCGTTCCTGTACGCGTTGATCCTGCCCGCAACGATTCCGCTCTGGCAGGTTGCGATAGGCATCAGCTTCGGTGTTGTTGTCGGCAAGGAAGTGTTTGGCGGAACCGGCAAGAATGTTCTCAACCCGGCGCTCGTCGGCCGCGCCTTCCTGTATTTCGCCTATCCGGCGCAAATATCGGGCGATGCAGTGTGGACTGCCGTTGACGGCTTCAGTGGCGCCACCGCTCTCGGCATCAGCGCGCTTGACGGCATCTCCGGCGTGGTGGCCACCGGCCTGACCTGGACGCAGGCATTCCTCGGCCAGATGCAGGGCTCAATCGGCGAGACGTCGACAGCTGCCTGCCTGGTTGGTGCTGTCATTCTCATCTATTCCGGAATCGCGTCGTGGCGCATCATGCTTGGCTGCTTCGCCGGCCTGATCGTCCCTGTCGTACTGATCGGAATGATCGACAGCAGCAATCCGATGATATCGATGCCCTGGCACTGGCACATCGTGCTGGGTGGTTTCACGTTTGGTGCCGTATTCATGGCGACCGATCCTGTATCGGCCTGCCAGACCAATACAGGCCGGTGGATTTATGGTCTGCTGATCGGCTTCATGACGTTCGTTATTCGGGTTGTAAACCCGGCGTTCCCGGAAGGCATTATGCTCGCGATTTTGTTTGGCAACGTCTTCGCCCCGATGATCGATTACTTTGTCGTCCACGCCAACGTCAAACGGAGGGTTAGCCGCAGTGTCTGACGCAAAAGGAAAAATTGATCGCGACAGCATCGGCAATGTCCTGTTCGTCGCAATCGGCGTGAGCCTCGTTTGCTCCGTCCTCGTCGCAAGCGCCGCGGTCATACTGAAACCACGGCAGCTGCTCAACGAAGAGGAGTTCCGGCAACGCATCATTCTCGATGTCGCCGGCCTGTACGAGCCCGGCGCGAATATTGCCGAGCTCTATTCATCCATCGAGGAAACCTCGACCGAACTGGCTTCCGGTGAGGCCGGGGCGGTTTACCTCGTAATGGACGATAGCCGCATCGAGCAGGTCATACTGCCGGTCGAGGGTGCCGGGCTCTGGGCAACGATGTACGGCTTCCTGGCGGTGGAGGCTGATGGCAATACGGTTCGCGGCCTGCAGTTCTATGCTCATGGCGAGACACCGGGTCTCGGCGACCAGGTGGACAAGCCCGCATGGCGCGAACAATGGCGCGGCAAGAAGTTGTTTGATGCGAACGGAGAAACACAAATCGAAGTCATCAAGGGTTTCGCGCCTGACGATAGCGAATACGAGATTGACGGACTGGCCGGTGCGACGCTGACTGCGCGTGGCGTCAGTGTGTTTGTCCGGCATTGGATTAGCGACGAAGGATACGGTCCGTACCTGAAGTCGCTCGGTGATAAGGAGTCACAGTAGTAATGGGTGACGCACGCAAAGTACTGATCGACCCCCTTGTCGATAACAACCCGGTAACCCTGCAGGTACTCGGCATCTGTTCGGCGCTCGCCGTAACGACATCGTTACTGCCTGCGCTCCTGATGTGTGTAGCATTGACAGCGGTCGCCGCCTTGTCGACCGCTGCGATCAGCAGCATCCGGAATCGCATACCCAACAATATTCGCATCATCGTGCACATGACGATCATTGCATCATTCGTGATTATCGTGGACCAGTTGCTGCGCGCGTATGCGTTTGAGACCAGCAAGCAGTTGTCGGTTTTTGTCGGCCTGATTATTACGAACTGCATCGTGCTCGGCCGCGCCGAGGCGTTTGCGATGAAGAATGGTGTCGGCCTCAGCTTTCTTGACGGCCTGGGCAATGGTCTCGGTTACAGCGTGATCTTGATCATCGTCGCAACGATTCGAGAGCTGACTGGCGCCGGCACACTGCTCGGCTACCCAATCCTGCCGCTCGTTTCCGATGGCGGCTGGTACGAGGCCAACGGCCTGATGCTGTTACCGCCAAGCGCGTTTTTCATTATCGGCCTGTTGATCTGGGGGGTTCGTAGCTGGCGCACGGCGCAAGCCGAACATCCGGACTACCGGATTCATCAAGTCCACCGCACGGAGGTGCTGTGATGGCGGACTATTTGAATCTCTTCATCCAGGCGGCCTTCGTCGAAAACCTGGCACTCGCTTTCTTCCTTGGCATGTGTACGTTCCTCGCCGTTTCCAAGCGCGTCGAAACCGCCATTGGCCTCGGCGCGGCCGTGGTCGTCATCCAGATCATCACCGTGCCGGCCAACTACGTGATTTACACCTTCCTGCTGCAGGAAGGTGCTCTCGCCTGGGCAGGCCTGCCCGACGTAGACCTGAGTTTCCTCGGTCTCGTGGTTTATATCGGCGTCATTGCGGCACTCGTGCAGATTCTCGAAATGACACTCGACAAGTATTTTCCCAAGCTCTACAACGCGCTCGGCATCTTCCTGCCACTGATTACGGTCAACTGCGCGATCCTCGGCGGCACGCTGTTCATGGTCGAGCGCAATTACGACTTTGGGGAAACACTCGTATTTGGTTTCGGCAGTGGCTTCGGCTGGGCGCTTGCACTCATCGGCCTCGCCGGCATTCGTGAAAAACTCAAGTACAGCGATGTACCGGTCGGCCTGCAGGGCCTCGGCATCACATTCATCATCGTAGGCCTCATGTCGCTCAGCTTCATGGGCTTCTCGGGGATCAAGTTATGACATTTGACGCGTCGACAATGCTGCAGGTCAGCCTTGGCGTTGTCCTGTTCACAGCGATCATCCTGATCCTCGTATTCGTAATCCTGGCCGCACGCTCGAAGCTCGTTGCGGGTGGCGCAGTGCACCTCACCATTAACGGCGACAAGGAATTCGACGTACCGACCGGCGGCAAGCTCATGAACGCGCTGGCCGATGCCGGCATCTTCGTGCCTTCAGCCTGCGGCGGCGGCGGCACCTGCGGCCAATGCACGGTGCGGGTCCTCGAAGGTGGTGGCGCCATCCTGCCGACCGAGACGTCCCTGATCAGCAAGCGCGAAGCAAAAGACCATTGCCGATTGTCGTGCCAGGTTGCGGTCAAGCAGAACATGAAGATTACGATGCCGGAGGAGATCTTCGGTATTCGCAAGATCGAGTGTACGGTTGTATCGAATAATAATGTCGCAAGTTTTATCAAGGAGCTCGTACTCGAGCTGCCTGCAGGTGAAGAACTCGATTTCCGTGCCGGGGGCTATATCCAGATCGAGTGCCCGCCGCACGATCTCAAGTTCAGCGAGTTCGATATCGACGAACAGTTTCGCGACGAATGGGACCGCTACAACATGTGGGACTACGAGTCGCACGTCAAAAAGGAAGTATCGCGCGCTTACTCGATGGCCAGTTTCCCGCTCGAGAAGACAACTGTGAAGCTGAACGTCCGCATCGCAACGCCGCCACCGGGGTCGGACGCTTCGATACCTCCGGGCATCATGTCGTCGTTTATCTTCAATCTGAAGCCCGGCGACAAGGCCGTGATCTCGGGGCCGTACGGCGAATTCTTCGCCAAGGACAGCGATAACGAGATGGTATTCATCGGCGGCGGTGCAGGTATGGCCCCGATGCGCTCGCAT